>NZ_JASDDD010000007.1:12459-109493 GCF_030407555.1 Curtobacterium sp. APC 4022 | reverse complement strand
TCGGGCCCGGGTCCGCTGCGGCCGGGACCACCACGTCCACCGACTCCGACACCGGGTCGGCGGCGCCGAGGCTCCCCGCGGGGGTGGCGACCACCGTGACCGGGACGGTCGCCGGCTCGTCCGACAGGGGCACGACGACCGTCGTCTCCTCGGTGGTACCCGGCGCGACGTCCGGCACGGTGACGGGGTCGGAGTCCGGGATGCTGACCTCGACGTCGGTGAGCGGGACGGTGCCGGGGTTCGAGACCTCGACCGCGACCTCCAGGCCGGCGGGCGTGACGCCCTCCGGGGTCGGGTCACCGGGGGTGGCGACGACGGCGACCTCGGCGCGTTCGGTGGCGACCGTCGCCGTGGCGGGGTCCGAGCGGACGGTCGACGTCGTCCCCGTCACCGCGGCGGTCGCCGTGGCGGTGTCCGTCAGCGAGCCGGCGTCGACGTCCGCAGCGGTGACCGTGGTGGGCGCGTCCGTGCGGCAGGTGGTGGTCGCACCGACAGCGAGGACGGTCGCGTCGCACGTCACCGTGCCGCCGCTGGGGTCGTCGACGGCCACCGCGGACAGCGGGACCTGCCCGGTGTTCTGCGCGTCGAAGGTCCACGTGACCCGGTCACCGGCGTCGACGAGCCGGTCGCCGTCGACGTCCGTCACGTCCGCGCGCTTGGTGAGCGTGATCCCCGCGGGCAGTGCGGTGTTCGTCACGGTGCAGGCGATCGCGTCACCGACGCCGACCGGGATGTCGGTGCTGGTGCCGACGCCGGTCCCGCTCGGCAGGTCCGTCGCGGCGGCCCCGTTCCGCGTGCAGGCCCACGAGGGGTCGCCGTAGCGGCCGGCGTCGGTACCGCCCGAGGGCTGCTCGGAGAACGTCAGCGGGTTGCCGTCCGCGGCGACCAGGATCGTGACGTCCCCGGTCGTGGCGGTCGTGCCTCCCGCGGTGTCGGCACGCGCGACCGTCCGACCGGCGGCGTCGGTCACGCCGACCGTGAACGCGTCACCGCCGAAGCCACCGACGACCTGCTTGGTGATCGAGACGCGGGAGACGAGGACACCGAAGGCCACGCCCTCCCGACCGCCGCGGCTCACCATGGTCTGGCTGAAGGTCGTGGGCTCGCGGGTCGCGACGATCGCGGTGCCGGTCGGGTTGCTGCCCGTGCCCCTGCACGTGACGGTGGTGGTGCCGATGCCGGTGAAGCCGCGTCCGCAGGCCGTCCCGCGCTCGTCGGTGCCGTCCGGACGCACGGTCAACGACGTGAACGGCGAGCTGGAGGTCCAGGTGATGCTCTCGCCGCTCGCGGTCTCCTCGGCATCGGCGCCGACGAGCGACCAGCCGGTGACACGGGCACCGGAGGCGTCGGTCACCCGGACGTCGCTGAGGGTCGCGGTCGAGGTGGTGCCGCTCGCCTGCTGGTTGAGCGCTGGTCGGACCGCGGGGTCGACGCCGGTGTAGTGCCCGCCGTTGCCCAGCCAGGAGCCGACGTAGGTGGGCAGTGCGACGGCGGCGACCGGGCCTCCCGAGACGGTCACGGTCGCCTGCAGCCGGTAGCCGCCGGGGAGCTCGAGGGCGAGCGGCTGCCCGGCGGTGGTGGTGGCGACGGCCGGGTCGAGAGCGGACAGGTCGAGCCAGCACAGCGTGTCCGCGTACGTGCCCGTCCCGCTGTCGGCGTAGTCGCAGCCGGGGGCGGCCGGGGCGGCAGTGGCCGGGGTGGCGGCCAGGCCGGCTCCCGTGCCGAGGGCCAGCACACCGGCGAGCAGGGCGGCGGCGGTACGGAGTCGTGTGATCCTCACTGAAGCGACCGTACCGACGGTGGACCGCTCTGTCCGCCCTGTCCGGTTCGCGCCTACAGCCAGTTGCGCTTCCGGAAGACGACCCAGAGCACCCCCGCCAGCGCGAGCATCGCCAGGAGCGCCACCGGGTACCCGTACCGCCAGTGCAGCTCCGGCATGTGGTCGAAGTTCATGCCGTAGACGCCCGCGATCAGCCCGGGTGCGAACAGGATCGCCGCCCAGGACGAGATCTTCTTCACCTCTTCGCCCTGCTGGTGGGCCGCCCGTGCCAGCTGCCGGCTCTCCTCGCCCTGTGCCAGGCTCGCGCTCGTCATCCGACGCATCGCCTCGTTCTGCTCCTGCGACACCAGGGTCGCGTGCAGCGTCAGGGCGTTCTCGAGCAGGGCCCGGAACGAGTCGACCCGCTCGGTGACCCGCAGGGCGTGGTCGAGCACGTTCCGCAGTCGGTGCTGGACGTCGTCGTCCACGCCGTACTTCTCGGCACCGCGGAGGAGCCCGCGCACCATCGCGGGCACCGGCTTCGTGGCGCGCTGGAAGGCCAGGACCTCGCTGAGCAGCTGGTAGATCCGCTTCGACACCCCGGGGTCGACCTGGCCGGCGAAGAGCTGGTCCTCGATCTCGTCGATCTCGTCCTGCAGCACCTCGACGACGGGCGCGTAGCCGTCGACGACCTCGTCGAGCACCGCTGCGGTGACCGCCTCGGACCCCTTCGCCAGGAACTCCGGGTCGGCTTCGCACCGGGCGCGGAGCGACGCCAGGTCGGGGCGTTCGGCGTGCCGGACGCTCACCACGAAGCGGGCGCCGACGAACAGGTGCACCTCGCCGAACTCGACCGTGCCGGTGTCCGGCCGGTACCAGGCCGGCCGGAGCACCACGAAGAGGGTGTCGCCGTACCGCTCGAGCTTGGCGCGCTGGTGCCCCTTCTGGGCGTCCTCGACGGCGTTCTCGTGCAGGCCGAACTCGTCCGCGACGGCCGCCAGCTCGTGCGGGTCCGGGCGGAGCAGCCCGATCCACGACAGGTCGCCACTGGTGCCGAGCGCCAGGCTCTGCTGCGACGCCACACGTCGGCCGTCGACGTACACCGCGTTGTCGATGAGTGCCATGCTCTGCTCCCTCGGTCGGGAGGGCGAGCGGGCGCGACGCCGGCCGGGACGGACCCCGGCGGCAGGGAGATCAGGACACGGGCTCGGCGACGACCACGAGGGACGGCCGGCCCGTGTGGTGATGGTCACCCGACATCGCGCCTCACCTGCCCTTCGTCAGTCCGTGGCCGTGCGCTGCGCAGGGCCGTCGTCGACCGTACTCCGGTCGGCGAGTGGCGTCGAGCGGCCCCGGTGACGCCGAGGTGGACCGGGAGTGAACAGCTCTGGCCCACCCCCTTGTGCCGTGCTGGTGTTCCTGATCTGATGTTCTGGATGGCAGTTGCCATCGACCCCAGAACGAAGGAGATCTGATGTCCGCGACCACCTCAACGACCACCACCCGTCGTCGATCGACCGCTGCGGTCCTGGCCACCGCGTTCGTCGTCGGCGGACTCGCCGTGACCGCCGTCGCCGGTCCCGCCACCGCCGCCACCGCCGCCGACCGGGGTGCTCCGGCATCCGACGCCGCCACCACCGCCACCGGCGAGCTCTTCGCCAGCTGCCAGTACGGCAACGTCCGCGGCACGTGGGAACGCTCGGGGACCACGTTCACCGCGCACATCACCCAGTACGGGCTGCAGCCGAACGACTCCGCGGTCGGCTCGCGCACCGGGGCGATCGCCGTGACGCTCAACGGCGGGACACCGGTGGTGCGCACGGATCTCCTGACCGACCGCAACTCGCACGCGATCGACCTCCGTGCCACGACGCAGGTCCCGACCAGTCAGGCGGTCGAGGCGGAGTTCACGATCCGGGCCTCGGGCTTCCCCTCGTACCCGTCGTGCACGGTCACGAAGTGGTACTGACACGCCCGGAGCGACGTCCGAGCGCTTCCATCAGGATCTGACGCAGACGACCCGTCGGACAGCAGGCACCCGCCTGGTGTCCGACGGGTCGGTCAGGACTCGGTCGGGACTCGGTCAGGACTCGGTCAGCGCTGGACGCGCTCGGCGCCGAGGGCGTCGAGCGGCAGTTCCGCGAGCTGCCACCCGAGCCACGGGCTGAACGCGAAGGGCGCGGCGGTCACGGCCTGGCGCAGGTCCTGCTCCGACAGCCACACCCACTCGGACACCTCGTCGTCGGCGGGCTTCGGGTCGGCATCGGCCACGGCGCGGAACACCGGGCAGACCTCGTTCTCGACGATGCCCGAGGCGTCCACCGCGCGGTAGCGGAAGTCCGGCAGCACCAGGTCGACACTGTGCAGGGTCATGCCGAGCTCGCGCTCGGCGCGCCGGGCGATCGCGTCCTCGAAGGACTCGTCCGGGCCGGGGTGCCCGCAGAAGGAGTTCGTCCACACGCCGGGCCACGTCTTCTTCACGAGGGCGCGACGGGTCACGAGGAGGTCGCCGGCTGCGTTCTGCACGTGGCAGCTGAAGGCGAGGTGGAGGGGCGTCTGGTCTGTGTGCACCGTGAACTTGTCCGCCGTACCGATCGGGGTACGGTCATCGGCCAACAGGACAACGGTTTCCGGGAAAAGGCTCATCTGCCTCGATAGATTAGGCCAATGACCGAGGAAGCGGCCACCGTGGCGCACATCGACCTCGCGCTGGTGGATGAGTGCCTCGAGCGCTTCTTCACGGTGTCGAGCGCCCGAGCCCAGGCCTTCGGCCGACCGTCCGAAGAACTCTGGCGCGTGCTGCGCAAGGCGAGCATGGGCGGCAAGCGCTTCCGACCGCGCATGGTCCTCACCTCGTACACCGCCCTCGGCGGCCAGGACGTGCACGCCGCGTCGCAGGTCGCCGCCGCCTACGAGCTGCTGCACACCGCCCTCGTCGTGCACGACGACGTCATCGACCGCGACTGGTCCCGCCGCGGCCGCCCGAACGTCGCCGGCGCGTTCCGCGACAACGCCACGACCGGTGGCCTGCCGCTCCCGACCGCCGAGCACCGGGGCACCAGCGCCGCCGTGATCGCCGGGGACCTGGCCCTCGCCGCCGCCCCGCGCTTCATCGAGGCCAGCGGCGTCACCGGGGACCGCCGTTCCCGACTGCTCGACCTGTTCGACGACGCCGTGTTCGCCAGCGCCGCGGGCGAGATGGCCGACGTCGACCTCGCCCTCGGCGTGATGCCCACCGTCGCCGAGGTCCTGCAGATGGAACGGGCGAAGACGAGTGTCTACAGCTTCGAGGCGCCGCTGCAGTCCGGTGCGGTCCTGGCCGGTGCGCCGGAGCCCGTCGTCGCGGCGCTCGGGGCCTTCGGCCGGGAGATCGGCATCGCGTACCAGATCGTCGACGACCTGCTCGGGGTCTTCGGGAACGAGGGCTCGACCGGCAAGACCGCGATCGGCGACCTCCGCGAGGGCAAGCGCACCATGCTCATCGCCTACGCGGCGACCACCGACTGCTGGCCGGACCTGGCGCCCTACCTCGGCGACCCGGACCTGACCGAGGAACGTGCTGCGGGCCTCCGCGCCCTGCTCGTCGAGTGCGGTGCGCGTGACGCCGCCCTCGACCACATCCGGGAGCACACCGCCCTGGCCCGCGCCGAACTCGCCGGCCTGCCGTACGAGCTCGGCTCCCGGCTCGAGGGCCTCGTCACCGAACTCGTGGAGCGCGTCCGGTGACCTCGAGCACCACCGGTCGTCGCCTCCCGCTCTACGACGCCACCGCCGAGGCGGCCTCGAGCGTCGTCATCAGCCGCTACTCGACGTCGTTCGGGCTCGCCAGTCGCCTGCTCACGAAGGACACCCGCGAGCACATCCGGAACGTCTACGCCCTGGTCCGGGTCGCGGACGAGGTCGTCGACGGCCCCGCCACCGAGGCCGGCCTCGACCCGGAGCTCGCCCGGACCGTGCTCGACGAGCTCGAGCAGGACACCGAGCGGGCGATGACGTTCGGCTTCTCGGTGAACCCGGTCGTGCACGCGTTCGCCCGGACCGCCCGGACCGTCGGGTTCGGCAGCGAGCTGACGGCACCGTTCTTCGCCTCGATGCGGATGGACCTCGAGCAGACGGAACACGACCAGGCCTCGTTCGACACGTACGTGTACGGCTCCGCCGAAGTCGTCGGGCTGATGTGCCTGCGCGCGTTCGTGTACCGCGCCGGCCGTCCCACCTTCGACGACGCGGTGCTCGTCGATGGTGCCCGTGCCCTCGGCGCCGCGTTCCAGAAGGTCAACTTCCTGCGCGACCTGCACGCCGACTTCGAGGTGCTCGGCCGCTCGTACTTCCCGGGCGTCGACGTCCGCAGCTTCGACGAGGCCACGAAGGACCGGCTCGTCGCCGACGTCCAGTCCGACCTCGACCGGGCCGCCGTCACCGTCCCGCTGCTGCCGAAGGACGCCCGGCCCGCGGTCGCCCTCGCGCACGCCCTGTTCCAGGAGCTCAACGACCGGATCGCCGCCACCCCGGCGGACCGCCTGGTCACCTCCCGGGTCCGGGTCCCGAACCCCGTCAAGGCGCGGCTCGCCGCGCGTGTCCTCAGCCGCCGCGGCACCCTGCCCGCGCGCACCGTCACCACCCCACAGACTGGAGGCTCGTCATGAGCCCGACCCGTGCCTCCCGTCCGACCGACGCATCGACCACTGCCGCCGCCCCCGCCACCGGCCGGGCCGTCCCGGTCCGCCGGGCCGTCGTCATCGGCGGTGGCATCAGCGGCCTGGCGGCCGCCGCCCTGCTCGCCCGCGACGGCTTCGCCGTCACCGTCCTCGAGCAGCGCACCCAGCTCGGCGGCCGGGCCGGCACCTGGGAACAGGACGGCTTCCGGTTCGACACCGGGCCGAGCTGGTACCTGATGCCCGAGGTGTTCGACCACTTCTTCCAGCTCCTCGGCACCAGTGCGGACGAGCAGCTCGACCTCGACGTCCTCGACCCCGGGTACCGCGTGTACACCGAGGGCCGGGACGAGCCGATCGACTTGCGGTCCTCGCGTGAGGCCAACATCGCCCTGTTCGAGTCGATCGAGCCCGGGGCCGGCGCGAGGATGGCGAAGTACCTCGACTCCGCCGCCGACACGTACGACATGGCGGTCCGTCGGTTCCTGTACGGCACGTTCCAGGACCTCACGAAGCTCGCCGCCCCCGACGTCCTCAAGCGGATGGGCAAGCTCGCCCGTCTGCTGCTCCAGCCGCTGTCCTCGTTCGCGTCGAACGCCGTGAAGGACCACCGACTGTGGCAGATCCTCGGCTACCCGGCGGTCTTCCTCGGCACCAGCCCGTACCAGGCACCGAGCATGTACCACCTGATGAGCCACCTCGACCTGGCCGACGGGGTGCTGTACCCGAAGGGCGGCATCACGCAGGTGATCGCCGCCGTCGAGCGCGTCGCCGAGGCCGAGGGCGCCGTCATCAGCACCGGCGCCACCGTCACCCGGATCGTCGTCGAGGGCGGGCACGCCACCGGTGTCGCCTACCGTGACGAAGCGGGGGACGAGCACGTCGTGGACGCCGACCTCGTGGTGAGTGCCGCCGACCTGCGGCACACCGAGATGGAGCTCCTCGAGCAGGAACAACGCACCCACGACGCCTCGCACTGGGCGAAGCGCGACCCGGGCCCCTCCGCGGTGCTCGTGTACCTCGGGGTCGACGGGCAGGTCCCCGGACTGCTGCACCACACGCTGGTGTTCACCGAGGACTGGAAGGAGAACTTCGGCGCCATCTTCGGCAAGGACCGGCACGTGCCGGACCCGGCGTCGATCTACGTCTGCGCGCCCTCGCTGACCGACGACTCGGTCGCACCCGAGGGGCAGAGCAACCTGTTCGTCCTCGTGCCGCTGCCTGCCGACGTCTCGATCGGCAAGGGCGGCATCGACGGAGCCGGTGATGCCCAGGTGGAGGCGATCGCCGACCGTGCCATCGACGTCATCGCCGAGCGCTCGGGCGTGCCGGACCTGCGCGACCGGATCCGCGTCCGTCGCACGATCGGCCCGCAGGACTTCGCCGACGACCTCAACGCCTGGAACGGCTCGATGCTCGGCCCGGCCCACACCCTGACGCAGAGTGCGTTCTTCCGCGAGAAGAACGCCTCCACCAAGGTCGACGGGCTCTACTACGTCGGAGCCTCGACGATCCCGGGCATCGGTCTGCCGATGTGCCTGATCAGCGCCGAGGTCCTCATCAAGCGGATCCACGGCGACACCTCGACCGAGCCGCTGCCGACCCCGCTGCGGCGGTCCGTCGACGCGCCGCCGGTACGGACGACGGGCTGATGCCGGGGCTGTACCTCGTCGGACTCCTCATCGCGATCGCCGGCATCGCGGTGCTCGACGCCCGGTACCGGCTGTTCTTCTGGCGCGCCCCGGTGCGGGCCGCCGTGGTGATGGTCATCGGGCTCGTGTTCTTCCTGGTCTGGGACGTCGTCGGCGTGCACCTCGGCATCTTCTTCATCGGCACGAACGGACTGCTCACCGGGGTGCTGCTGGCGCCGGACGTGCCGCTCGAGGAGCTGTTCTTCCTGGTGTTGCTCTGCTGGACGACGATGGACCTGTTCGGTGCCGTCCGGCCGGTGGTCGAGCGGCTGCGTGCCCGTTCTGTCGACGGGCCGGAGCACCACGAGCCGGAGCACCACGAGGGCCGGGCATGACCGGCTCCGCCACGTACGCGCTGCTCGCGGTGCCGTTCCTCGGGGCCGCCGTGCTCGTCGCGGTCCTGGCCGGCGTCGTGTCGGCGCGGCGACGACGAGGCGATCGCCCCGGTGCCCGTGCCGGTGCGCGAGGTCCCCGGTCCGCCGTCCTCGCCGGGGTCGTCGCCGGCGTCGCGCTGCTCGTGATGACCGGCGTGTTCAACAACGTGATCGTCGGACTCGGCATCGTCGCCTACGACCCGGCACTCGTCCTCGGCGCGCGCGTCGGGCTGTTCCCGGTCGAGGACCTGGCGTACTCGATCGGTGCGGTGCTGCTGCTGCCGAGCTGCTGGGTGCTGCTCGAACGTCCGGGCCCGCGACCGGACCCGCGACCGGACCCGGGGCCGGGTCCGCGACCGCCTTCGCGACCGGTACGGTCGGATCGCCGGACCGAGCCGTCCCGCAGACCGGAGGAGACCCCATGACCGTGAGCCGCGCCTCCAGGCCGTCGACCCTCCGTGCGCTGTTCGTGTCCTCGCGCCCCATCAGCTGGGTGAACACGGCCTACCCGTTCGCCGCCGCGTACCTGCTCGGCAGCGGGGTCGGCGTCGCCGGGGGCGGCGGGTTCTCGCTGGCCGCGTTCCTCGTCGGGGTCGTGTACTTCCTCGTGCCCTACAACCTGGCGATGTACGGCATCAACGACGTCTTCGACTACGAGTCCGACCTGCGCAACCCGCGCAAGGGCGGCGTCGAGGGGGCGTTGCTCGACAAGAGCGTGCACCGCGCGACCCTCTGGGCCGTGGTCGTCACCAACGTGCCGTTCCTGCTGGTGCTCGTGCTGCTCGGGGGGCCGTGGTCGTGGCTCGCCCTGGCGGTCAGCGTGTTCGCCGTCATCGCGTACTCGGCGCCCGGGCTCCGGTTCAAGGAGAAGCCGTTCCTCGACTCGATCACCTCGTCGACGCACTTCGTGTCCCCGGCCCTCTACGGGCTCGCGCTCGCCGGCGGGCAGTGGACCGGGCAGCTCGTCGCCGTCTGCATCGCGTTCTTCGTGTGGGGGATCGCCTCGCACGCGTTCGGTGCCGTGCAGGACGTGCTCGCCGACCGGGCCGGGGGGATCGGGTCCGTGGCGACCGTCATCGGTGCCCGCGCGACCGTCCGGCTGGCGTTCGTGGCGTACCTGGTCGCCGGTGTCGCGCTGCTGTTCTCGGCGTTCCCCGGGCCGATCGCGGCGGTCGTCGTCGTGCCCTACGCGCTCAACGTGCTGCCGTGGTGGAACCTCACCGACGCCGGTGCCGAGGCGGCGAACGCGGGGTGGAAGCGCTTCCTCTGGATCAACTACCTGGCGGGCTTCATCGTGACGATGGCCCTGATCGGCTTCGCCTTCACGCACTGACGCCCCTGCCGGGTGCCCGGCCGGCACCCAGCGCCGGCGGTCCTGGCCCGCGCGGGCCCCGCCCGCTGGCCGGAGTGCCGAGGTCGCACGACGCGCCGCCGGTGCGCCGCCGAGGTCGCACGAAGTGCCGGACGGGAGGCTCTGGCCCGGCAGATCGTGCGACCTCGAGGACGACGAGGGTGAGCTCCTTCAGCGGGGCCGAGTTCGGGCCGCCGCCGCCGAGGTCGCACGACTCGCCGCCGGTGGGCCGCCGAGGTCGCACGAAGTGCCGGACGGGAGGCTCTGGCCCGGCAGATCGTGCGACCTCGGGGCACGGGGCCACCCGGCGCACCGGACCCACCCGGCGCACCCGGGCGCCCCGCGCGCGTCAGGCCGCGCCGGCCGCCCGCCGCGCCTGCGCCACCGCGGCCCGCACCCCGCCCGACCACGCGGGCCCGTGCCCCGGCAGGACGTGCCGAGCCTCGGTGTCGACGAGCAGGTCGAGCGACGCCACCGCGGTCGCCATGTCGGCCGTCGCTGCGGGCGCCACGACCCGCGGCCCGATCCCGCCGGTGTACGGGTCGAAGGTGACCAGCGCGTCGCCGGCGATCACGGCGTCTCGGTCGGCGAAGTGCAGCGCCACGTGCCCGTCGGTGTGCCCGGGCGTCTCGATGATCCACGGGTTGCCGGGGACGTCGGCGCGGGATTCCAGGGGCTCGACCTCCTCGATGCCGTCGACGGTCACCGCACCCGCCAGCAGCATCCGCCCGAGGGGCCGCAGACCGCCGGGGTGCGCCAGGACGAAACCGAACCGGTTCTGCTGTGGCCGGTACGAGTAGGGGTGCGCCGCCAGCTCCCGGTCGCCCGGGTGCACGAACACGGGCGTGCCCCACTCGCGGTGCATGCGAGCGGCGGTGCCGACGTGGTCGAAGTGCCCGTGCGTGAGGAGCAGTGCCTCGACCCGGTCGGGGGAGTAGCCGAGGTCGTGGACGGCGAGCAGCAGGTGCGGCCAGACGGCGGGCAGCCCGGCGTCGACGACGAGCAGTCGGTCCCCGGTCTCGACCAGGTAGGTGTTGGTGTGTGCGAGCTCGAGGCGGTGGATGCCCTCGGCGACGTCCCGGAACAGCATGCGTCGGACGCTAGGCCGGGCCCGCTGGACGGGCGTCCGGGGTGCCGGGTCGGGGCGTCAGGGACGCGGCTGTCCGGCGGCGTCCGCGATGGCGGCCTGGAGGCGCGTCAACACCGGCACCGCCGCCACCAGCACCGCACGGTCGGCCTCCGGCAGCCCGGCCAGGGCGCTGAGCAGCAGCCGCTCGGCCGCCGCGTCGTACACGCGGAGGCGCTCGCGGGCCAGGTCGGTCAGCCCGACCTCGGTGCTGCGACCGTCACCACGGGCGAGCCGGCGTTCGACCAGGCCGTCCCGCTGCATCGCGGCGACGAGGTTGCTCACCGTGGAGCGGGCGAGGCCGAGTGCGCGGCCGAGGGCGGTCGGGCTGGCCCAGCCGTCTTCGTCGAGTCGGCGGAGGACCTCGATCTGCGCGTCGGGGACGGCGGGCAGGTCCCCCTCTGACCGGGAGGCGTTGAGGAGCGTCCGGCGGAACGGCCCGACCAGGGCGCTGAGCCGTCGGGCGGCGTCGCGGAGTCCGCGGTCTGCGGACCTGGCCGCGGGGTCACTCGCCGGGGTGCGCACACCCTCAGGGTAGTCGCAGCAGAAGCGATTGCAACAAACGTAGTTGTGGAGCAGGATCGACACATGGACATCACCACGAGCGTCGAACACCCCGAACCCCAGCAGGACCTCTCCGGCATCGTCGGACACCGGTTCATCTACACGTACGCCAACGGCTGGCAGTACGAGATGTACGTCAAGAACGCCACGACGATCGACTACCGCATCCACACCGGCATGGTGGGCGGCCGCTGGGTCAAGGACCAGACGGTCGACCTGGTCGTCCTGACCGCCGGCGTCTACAAGGTGTCCTGGAACGAGCCGACCGGCACCAGCGTCGTCGTGAACGTCGTCCCCGGTGAGCGGGTGCTGCACGGCACGATCTTCTTCCCGCACTGGGTGGAACTCGATGGCAGCAAGACCGTGCTGTTCCAGAACGACCACCTCGACCTGATGCGTGAGCACCGCGACGCCGGCCCCACGTACCCGATCTACGTCGTGCCGGAGTTCGCCCACATCACGCTGTTCGAACACGTGGGCGAGGACGACGAGACGATCGTCGACACGGCTCCCGCGGACCTCCCGGCCGGGTTCGCCGACCGGACCAACTGACGTGACGGCCACGACGGGCCCCGCGCCGATCGCCCTCGACCACCACGGTGCCTCCCTGCGCGGGTGGCAGTGGAACGCGGTCGACGGCGGGACGGACGCGCCCCTGGTGCTGTTCGTGCACGGCTTCGGCAGCAACGCGACCGGGTCACAGCAGCTGTTCGTGCAGGCCGCCCGCGCGCTCGCCGCCCGCGGCGCCGGGGTCCGCTCGTACGACCGGCTCGGCCACGGGTTCAGCGACGGGGACTTCGCCGACATCACGATCGGCGACGAGGTCGACCAGGTCGTCGCGATGGTCCGAGCCCTGGCGACGGACGCGGGATCGCGGCCGGTGCACCTCGTCGCCCACAGCCTGGGCGGGGTCGAGTCCGTCCTCGCCGCGGCCCGGGTGCCGGACCTCGTGGCCTCGTTGACGCTCTGGTCGCCCGCCGGCGTCGTGGTGGACGACATCGTCGGCAAGGACGAGATCCAGGGCCAGCCACTCGCGCCGGCCCGCGAGCGTGGCTGGTTCGACTTCGGGGGCATGGCCCTCGGCACGGCGTTCCTCGACGAGGTCCGCGCCGGCCTCGACGTCTGGGGCCCCGCCTCGGACTACCCGGGCCCCGCCGTCGTCGTGCACGGCACCGGCGACACGATCGTCCCGGTCGAGTACGGCCGCCGGTACGCCGGACTGCTGCCGGGGGCGACGTACGTCGAGGTCGACGGCGCCGACCACGGCTGGTCCTCGGTGCCGTGGCGCACCGGACTCGTCGACCGCCTGCTCCGGACCGTCGGGCTGGCCTGACGCCGGGGGTCTGACACCGGGGCCCGACGCCCGGCACCCGGCACCCGGCACCGGCTGTCCCGCAACTGCCCGGCACGCCGGGTGCGCACGCGGGACAGCCGGGTCCCGCTCCCGCGCGCCCGCGGCGGCACACACCGCCGAGCGTGTACTCAGGGACCATGCCCAACGACTCCATGCCCGAGCTCGAGCTCCGGAACGTACGGACCCGGGAGCGCATCGTCGACACGGTCGCGCGCATCCGGCAGAAGTCCGACGTGCCCGCCCGCACCCGGCTCGCCCTCGCGAAGACCCGTCAGCGCTGGCACCGTGACCCCACGCCGCTCGTCGCCGTCGCCATGACCGCCGCCGCGGGACTCGCCGCGATCGTCGTCGGCACCCGGATCCGCAACCACCCCGCCGGTCGGTTGGGTGCCCTCCGCGAGCCGGCACCCGTCCCGGTGTTCAAGCCGGTGAAGGTCGGCAAGGACGGCCAGTCGAAGGGTGTCCCCGTGTTCGCGCGGAAGGACCCGACCGGCAACCCGGTGTTCCAGGAGCGCCAGGCCGCCGCGAAGCGTCGCAAGAAGGACGCCGCGCGGGCGAAGAAGTCGATCAAGCAGATGACGAAGGCGATGAAGGGCTGACCATGGCGAAGGCATCGCAGAAGCCGTCCCCGGACGACCCCCGGAAGCCGGACAGCCCGACGGACCTCACGAAGCCGTCGTTCACGTACACACTCAAGAAGACCCTGCGGGAGTTCACGAGCGACCAGTGCACCGACCTGGCCGCGAGCCTGACGTACTACACGGTCCTCGCGCTCTTCCCCGGACTGCTCGCGATCGTGTCCGTCCTCGGACTCGTCTCGAACCCGAGCGACACGATCAACACCCTGCTCCAGGTCATCCGGAACGCCGGCGGCGGCGACGTCGCGAAGCTACTGCAGGAGCCGATCAACGGCCTGGTCCGCTCGCCCGCCGCCCCGGTGACGTTCATCGTCGGTCTGCTCGGTGCGCTGTGGTCGGCGTCCGGCTACGTCGGTGCCTTCGGCCGGGCGATGAACCGCATCTACAACGTCCGCGAGGGGCGCCCGATCTGGAAGCTCCGCCCGACGATGCTCGGTGTCACCGTGACCACGGTGGTCCTGCTCGTCGTCGGCCTGCTCGCCCTGGTCTCCGGCCCCCTGGCTCGCAGCTTCGGTGACCTCATCGGCCTCGGCGACGCGGCCGCTCTCGTGCTGTCGATCGTGCAGTGGCCGATCCTGCTCGTCATCATGATCGTCATCGTCGCGGTGCTCTACTACTGGTCGCCGAACGTCCGGCAGTCGAAGTTCAAATGGGTCAGTGGCGGTGCGATCGTCGCGATCGTCATCTGGATCCTCGCCAGTGTCGGCTTCGGCTTCTACGTCGGCAACTTCTCGAACTACAACGCCACGTACGGCTCGCTCGGTGGCGTGATCGTCTTCCTGCTGTGGATCTGGATCACGAACAACGCGCTGCTGTTCGGTGCCGAGTTCGACGCCGAACTCGAGCGCGGCCGCGAACTGCAGGCCGGCATCCACGCCGAAGAGGACATCCAGCTCCCCGAGCGCGACACCCGCCAGATCGAGAAGCAGGACGAGAAGCGCGCCGAGGACGTCCTGCAGGGCATCCGCATCCGCGAGAGCGCCGGCCGCACCAAGGACGACGACTGACCGACGGCGGCCGCGCGACGCGCGCACGCTCCACCCGGACGGGAGGCGCGGTACCGGTTCCGTAGGCTGGCCTGCGTGACCGACACCGCGCCTCCCGTCTCCGCCCCCACCCCCGACAACGACCGCCCGGTCGCCCTCGTCACCGGCGCGACCCGGGGGATCGGCCGGGCGATCGCCGAGGACCTGGGCCGGACGCACCACGTGCTCGTCGGCGGACGCGATGCCGAGGCGGTCGCCACGGTCGTCGCCGCGCTGCCGAGTGCGGAGCCGTTCGTCGGCGACCTCGGCGCCGGCGACATGCCCGCCGTGCCGAGCTGGGTCGACGTCCTCGTGCACTCCGCCGGCGTCGAGCAGGGCACCCGCGTCGCGGACACCCCGCGCGACACGTGGGAGGCCGTCTTCGCCACCAACGTGTTCGCGGTCGCGGAACTCACCCGGGTCGCGCTGCCGGGGCTCCGGGCCGCGCGGGGGATCGTCGTGACGATCAACAGCGGGTCCGGGTTCGCCGCCGGAGCCGGGGGCGGCGTGTACGCGGCGTCGAAGTTCGCGCTCCGGGCGTTCACCGACGCGCTGCGCGAAGAGGAGCGGGCGAACGGCGTCCGGGTGTCGAGCGTGCACCCGGGCCGGACCGACTCGGACATGCAGCGGGCCCTCACCGAGAAGCTCGGCGAGGACTACGACACCGACTACTACCTCGCGCCGTCTGACGTCGCCGATGCCGTCCGGACCGTGATCGATCTGCCGGAGCGTGGCACGGTCGAGATGCTCTCGATCCGGCCGTCCCGCCGGCGCTGACGGCGGCCCCCGCGGCGCGGCTCGGCCCCGAGGCTCGGCCCCGCGGACGTCCTGCGGCGTCGCGGAGCCGAGCCGTGTCCGCCCAGCCGAGCCTCAGGCGAGCTCGATCCGGACGTCGAGGCCGATCCGGTCCAGGAACCCCTCGTCGTGACTGACCACCACGAGGGCGCCCCGGTACACCCGGAGCGCCGCCACGAGCTGGTCGACGCCCGTCAGGTCGAGGTCGTTCGTCGGCTCGTCGAGCACCAGCAGCTGCGGCGGCGGGTCCGCGAGCACCAACCCGGCCAGCGCCACGCGGAACCGCTCCCCTCCGGACAACGTCCCGACGGCCCGGTCGACCACGTCCCCGCGGACCAGGAACCGGGCGAGTCGGTTCCGGAGGTCGGCCGGTGCCACGTCGGGCGCGGCACGTCGGACGTTCTCGAGCACCGAGGCATCGTCGTCGAGGGTGTCCTTCCGCTGCGCCAGGTAGCCGACCCGGTCGGTGTGCGCCTCGGCGGACGTGTCCGGCAGCGGGTGCGGGCGCGCGCCCGGCAGCCCGACGAGCTGGTCGAGGAGCGTGGACTTGCCGACCCCGTTGTCCCCGGCGACGGCGACGCGCTCCGGCCCCTGGACGACCGTCGCCCGACCGCGGACCGTGATCGTCGCGATCCGCCGGGAGGCCGGGACGCCCGGGTCCGGCAGGTCCACGCTGATCTCGTCGTCGGACCGCAGTCGGCGGCCGGCCTCCTGCGCGGTCGTGAGTGCAGCCGCCTCGGCCGACGCCGAACCGGAGCGCAGCCGTCCGGCCGTGGCCTCGGCCCGCTTCCGCCGCTCGTTCGCCAGGATCTTCGGCACTGACGACGCTGCAGCCGCCCCGGCCCTCGCCCGGCGCGCGATGGTCGTCTCGGCGTCGATCCGCTGCCGCTTCTCGACGCGGTGCCGCTGCTCGGCGACCCGGACCTCGCGGGCGACGGCGGCCTGCTGCACGGCGAGGTGCTCCTCGAACGCCGAGTACGTCCCGCCGAACACGGTCGCGTCGCCGTCGCGGAGCTCGACGACCTCGTCGACGTGCTCGAGCAGTTCGCGGTCGTGGCTCACCACGACGAGGGTGCCGCGCCAGGAGTCCACGAGGTCGAGCAGTGCTGCCCGGGCGCGACGGTCGAGGTTGTTGGTCGGCTCGTCGAGGAACGCGATCGGCCGACCGCGGAGCCGGATGCCCGCGACCGCGACGAGCACTGCCTGACCGCCGGAGAGGGTCGGCACCGGCCGGTCGAGGTCCTCGGTGCCGAGCGCGGCCCCGGGCCCGAGGTCGAGCGCCGCCAGCGCCGCTCCGGCCCGCTCCTCCACCTCCCAGGCGTCGCCGACGGCCTCGAACTGCGCGGGGGTCGCGTCCCCGCCGAGGACCGCGCGGAGCGCCCGGACCTGGGAGCCGACCCCGAGCAGGTCCGCGACCGTGTCCGGGGTGGTGGGGCGTGCCTCCCGGCCGGCAGGTGGGGACGCGACGGACGGGAGGCGCGGCACGGCCCCTTGGACGCGCTGCGGCAGGTGGTCCACCGGTCCCGTCGTCGTGACGGTGCCGCTCGTCGGCGCGAGCTGGCCGGTGACGAGGCGGACGAGGGTCGACTTGCCGGCGCCGTTCCGCCCGACGAGCGCGGTCCGACCGCGGCCGAACGCGGTGCTGAGGTGGTCGAGCGCAACGGTGCCGTCGGGCCAGGCGAAGGAGACGTCGTGCAGGACGACGGAGGGGGTGACGGGCATGCGGATGCCTTCCGGTGGTCGTGCGGGCGCACGACACCGTCAGCCGCGAGGGCGGCGGTCCCACCGGTCGGCGGGCGAGGTCACGGTGTCAGCGCAGGGACAGCGGCTGCTGTGGCGCAGTGCCGGTGGTCTCGCGCAATGCCGGATCCGTTCCCGTCGGGAGGCCCCGTGGCCGCCACCCGTGCCGCCGGTCGGTCGTCCCGCACCGGGGCCCCGCAGCGACGACGGGGTACGCCTCACCGTACGACCGCGCAGTCGTGCCGCGCAAGGACCACGATGACCGATCAACTGCTATGGTGAAGATCACATTTCACATAGGAGAACCACGATGTCACAGCGTGCACTGATCACGGGTATCACCGGACAGGACGGCATGTACCTCGCTCGTCTGCTCGTGTCCAAGGGCTACGAGGTGTTCGGTCTCGTCCGCGGACAGAACAACCCGAAGGTCCCGTTCGTCCGAGCGTGGGTGCCGGAAGCCACCCTCATCACCGGCGACCTCCAGGACCAGTCCTCCCTGCTCCGAGCACTCGACCGGTCGCAGCCGGATGAGGTCTACAACCTCGGCGCGATCTCGTTCGTGGCCTACTCGTGGGAGAACGCACACCTCACCAGCCAGGTCACCGGCATGGGCGTGCTGAACCTGCTCGAAGCGATCCGCCTCCATGCGGGAGCCGACCCGTCGCGGGTGCGCTTCTACCAGGCGTCCAGCTCCGAGATGTTCGGCCGGGTGCAGGAGGTCCCACAGCGCGAAGACACACTCCTCTGGCCGCGCTCGCCCTACGGCGTCGCGAAGGCGTTCGGGCACCACATGACGGTCAACTACCGCGAGTCGTACGGCATGCACGCGTCGAGCGGGATCCTCTTCAACCACGAGTCGCCCCTCCGCGGCCCGGAGTTCGTCACCCGGAAGATCTCGACCAGCGTCGCCCGGATCGCGCTCGGTCTCCAGGACCGTCTCACGCTCGGCAACCTCGACGCGAAGCGCGACTGGGGGTTCGCCGGCGACTCCGTGGACGCCATGTGGCGGATGCTCCAGCAGGACACCCCTGACGACTACGTCGTCTCCACGAACGAGACGCACTCGGTCCGCGAGTTCCTGCAGATCGCCTTCGAGCATGTCGGCATCACGGACTGGGAGCAGCACGTCCGGCAGGACCCGGAGTTCTTCCGCCCCGCGGAGGTCGATCTCCTCATCGGTGACTCGAGCAAGGCCCGGGACGTCCTCGGATGGCAGCCGGAGGTCCAGTTCGCGGACCTCGTCCGGATGATGGTCGACAGCGACCTCGAGCAGCAGCGAACGGCCGCATGACCGCGGCACGGACGGCACTGGTCACCGGGGTGGCGGGGCAGACCGGGAGCTTCCTCGCGGAGGTCCTGCAGGCCAGCGGATGGCGGGTGCACGGCATCCAGCCCGCTGGTTCGGGGTCCGCGCCCGCCGGTGTCACGGTCCACCACGTCGATCTCCGCTGCCATGACGGCATCGCGACCGTCCTCCGCCAGGTCCAGCCCGACGCCGTGGTCAACCTCGCGGCACTGAGTTCGGTCGCACGGTCGTGGCAGGAACCGGTCCTCACACACCAGGTCAACAGCGCGGCGGTCGCGAACCTCCTCGACGTCGTGCAGGAACTCCGTCGGGCGGACCCCGCGGTCCGCTTCGTCCAGGCTTCGTCCGCCGAGGTCTTCGGCCGCTCCGCCGACACGCCGCAGACCGAGGGGTCACCCATCGCGCCGGTGAACCCCTACGGCGTCGCGAAGGCGAGTGCGCACCTGCTCACCCAGGCGTACCGACTGACCGGCATGCACGCTTCGAACGCGATCCTCTACAACCACGAGTCCGAGCGGCGGCCCGAGCACTTCGTCAGTCGGAAGATCACCCGGGCGGCGGCGAGGATCGCGGCCGGAGTGCAGGACGAACTCGTGCTCGGAGACCTCGACGTCCAGCGGGACTGGGGGTGGGCCCGGGACTACGCCGCGGCGCTCGCGCTGATGCTCCAGGCCGACGAGGGTGACGACTACGTCATCGCGACGGGGGAGACCCACAGCATCCGAGAGTTCGTCGAGGTCGCCTTCGCCGCCGTGGGGATCCACGACTGGCAGCGGTACGTCCGGTCCGACGCCGAGTTCCGTCGTCCGAACGAGACGCACCGGCTGGTCGGTGACCCGGGCAAGATCCGCCGGGTGTTGCAGTGGGAGCCCACGGTGCGCTTCGACGAGATGGTGGTCGACATGGTGCGGCACGATCAACGGCTCCTCGGCTGAGGGCGCTCGCCGAGCGGTCGCACGGCCCGGGACTCCGGAGGTGGCAGTCGGGTACACCGCGCCGGACCTCCGTGCAGGCGTGCCGGGCAAGATGTCCGACATGGCTGACGACGAGAAGCAGACCCGGGACGACTTCGGCGACGCGGTGAACATGACCGCCTCGCAGCTGGAGGACTGGCTGGACTCCGACGAGTCGAAGGAGGTCGGCCAGAAGTCGTCCGGCGCGTCCGAGTCGACCGGGCACGAGTCCGGGCGGCACATCGTGCGGATCCTGCGGAAGAAGCAGGGCGAGTACACCGACGACGACTACTCGCACATGCGGAAGGTCGTCGGGTACGTGGCGCGGCACTCGTCACAGCGACCCTCCGGCGACGTCGAGGACACCCGGTGGCGGTACTCGTTGATGAACTGGGGACACGACCCGCTGAAGTGAGCAGTCTGCTCAAGTAGCGTGGCGGGCATGCCGGACAACCTGCTCCCGAACCCCTCGACCAACCCCGAGACGCTGCTGGCCGCCGAGCCCGAGGTGGACGCAGCCCTGGCGGCGGACGCACCCGTCGCCTCCGTGGTGGTGTCGTACCCGGCGTCGAGCCTGGCGTGGGCGCTGCTCGCCGACGAGGCGTGGGGGCGCGGTGCGACCGTCGAGTCATACGCGTACGCCCGCGTCGGGTACCACCGCGGCCTCGACGCGCTCCGGAAGGCCGGGTGGCGCGGTGTCGGGCCGGTGCCGTGGTCGCACGAGCCGAACCGGGGCGTGCTGCGCTCCCTGTTCGCCCTGCGTCGGGCGGCCGAGGCGATCGAGGAGCCGGGCGAGGCCGAGCGGCTGACGCAGTTCCTCGACGGCGCGGACCCGTCGGCCGCCGAGGCCATCGCGCGCGGCTGACGCGCGGCGCGGCGGCGCCCGCGCGCGCGGCGCGGCGCGCTTCGGATGCGCACAACAGAAACCCGTCCGAACGGGGGGATCCCCCGGTTCGGACGGGCTTCTGTTGTGCGGCGCCAGCCAGCGCCAGCGGCGGCCCGCCGGCCCGCCCCGGTCTAAGCCAGCAGCACGCTCCAGCTCCGCGCACTCGGCCACAGCTGGTGCTCCGGCAGGACGTCGAGCCCACACGCCCGGCTGCCGAGCCCGTGCTGCGCGTCGTCGACGTACAGGTACAGCGCGTCCGGCTCGGGCAGCTCGTGCGGGTGCGCGGCACGCCCGACCTGCTGCGCGGTCCATGGCGTCAGGGTGAACCCGGCGCGGTGCCCCGAGCCCGGCGCCGGCACGGTCGTGACCGTGAAGGGTCCCACCGTCAGCGACCGCAGCGAGGGACGGTGCCCGGTCTCCTGCGGCATCGAGTAGCGCGTGGTCATCGCCGAGACCGGAGCCTCGAACCGTCCGACCCGGGCCGCGTGCGACGAGTCCGCGTACGACTCGTCCGGCCCGGTCCCGAACCACGAGGCCGTCTCGGACAGCAGCGCGGCGGGCAGGTCGATCCGCACGCCGACCCGCGGCCAGGTGACGTCCCAGCCGCCGAACGGCACGGCGTCGGTCCGCAGCAGCAGTCCGGCGTCGGTCAGGGTCCACCGGTGCGTGACCTCGACCCCGGCCCCGCTGTTCGCCGCCCCGACCCGGACCCGCTGCACGAGCCCGTCGTCGGTCCGGTCCACGGACACCAGCCGGTGGGTCAGCCGGTCGAGACCACGGGCCTCCCACTTCGACACCGACGAGGGCGCCGTCGGGTCGCCGACACCGTGCGTCAGCTCCGGATCGGCGGTCTCGTACCCGCCCTGCGAGGCGCCACGGTCGTTGTCCGTCGGCGCCCGCCACAGCTCGAGGCGGGGCCCGGCCACCGCGTGGCCCTTGAGCGTCGCCAGGTCACCGCGTGCCGTGAACGTCGCGTCACCGAGACGGTCGCCCTGCCACCCCACTCGGGAGGCCCGCACCACCTCCGCCTCGCGGCTCGCCACGAGCGTCTGGGTGCGTGCGACCACGTGCCCGGTGTCCGCCCAGGCGGTGGGCCCGGCGAGCTCCGCGACGACGTCGAGCCACAGCTCGTCGCCCGGCGCCAGGGAGTCCGCATCCGCCCGCGCTGCCGCGAGCACCTCGTCGGGCACCGGCACCGTGGCGGACTGCCGCGCGGCGACGATCCCGGGCGCGAACCGTCCGGACGCCTCGACGACGCCGTTCCGGCTGAGGGTCCAGCAGAACCGCAGTCCCGCGGTCGACGCCGAGTGGTACCGGTTCTCGACCAGGACGGTCCCGCCGCCGGCGATGCTCGACCCGCCGAGCGGCGAGACGGACAGGCGCACCGGGGCGACGACGGCGGCGAACTCGGCGAGCCCGGGCGTCGGGGTGTCGTCGGGCAGCACCAGGCCGTCCATCACGAAGTTGCCGTCGTGCACGACCTCGTGGAAGTCGCCGCCGTACGCGTGGTACGGGGTGCCGTCGGGCGTGTGGGCCAGGAGTCCGTGGTCACGCCACTCCCACACGAAGCCGCCGTGCAGCCGGGGGTAGCGGTCGACCAGGGCCTCGTACTCGGCGATCTGCCCGGGGCCGTTGCCCATCGCGTGCACGTACTCGCAGTGCAGGAACGGCTTCGACCGCTGCCGTGCTGCCTCGGCGGGACCGCAGCCGAGCAGGGGAGTGGCCGGACCGCCGCCGATCGACTCGGTCTCCTGCAGCGTCGGGTACATCCGCGAGTAGACGTCGGTGTACTCGCCCGTGTAGTCGCCCTCGTAGTGCACCGGACGCTCGGGGTCGCGGGCGTGCACCCACTGGGACATCGCGGCGAGGTTCCGGCCGGTGCCGGACTCGTTGCCGAGCGACCACATCACGATCGACGGGTGGTTCTTGTCGCGCTCGACGGTGCGGGCGATGCGGTCGAGGTAGGCGTCCTCCCAGGCGGGGTCGTCGGAGGGGTTCCCCTGCCAGCCCTGGAACTCGAAGCCGTGCGTCTCGAGGTCGCACTCCAGGATCACCCAGAAGCCGAGTTCGTCGGCCAGGTCGAGCACGCGCGGGTGCGGCGGGTAGTGCGAGGTGCGGATCGCGTTGACGTTCGACCGCTTCATGAGCGCCATGTCCGCGCGGGCGTGGGCCTCGTCGAACACCCGGCCGCGGACCGGGTGCGTCTCGTGCCGGTTGACGCCGTGGAACACGACGCGCTCGCCGTTGACCAGGAACCGGTCGCCGACGATCTGCACGGTCCGGAACCCCAGTCGGAGCGACACGGTCTCTCCGGCAGCACCGCCGCCGGCAGCACCGCTGCCCGACGTCAGCGTCGCGTCGTACAGCCGCGGCAGCTCCGCGCTCCACGGCTCGACGCCCTCGACCGTGATCGGGGCGACCTCCTCCGCGGAGTCCCAGACCACGGACACGCCGAGCTCCGGCACGGTGAAGCGCACCGGGAACACCGCGTCGAGCGTCGGCACCGAGATCGTGCCCGTCCCGGTCGACGGCCGACCGGACGCGGCGGTCCCGGCGGAGGCAGCATCGCCGAGCGTCGCGGTCCACCCGGCGCGGACGAACACGTCGTCGATCGGGGCGGCCGGACGGGCGAGCAGGGTGACGTCCCGGAAGATGCCGGGCAGCCACCACTGGTCCTGGTCCTCCAGGTACGAGGCTGCCGACCACTGGTGCACGCGGACCCGCAGCTCGTTCGACCCCGGTCGGAGCATCGACGTCACGTCGAACTCGGCGGCGAGCCGCGACCCGGTCGACCAGCCGACGAGCTCCCCGTTCACCCACACCCGGTAGTGGGACTCCACCCCGTCGAAGCGGAGCAGCACCCGTGCGGCCCCGTCGAACGAGTCCGGCAGCGTGAAGGTCCGGCGGTGGTCGCCGGTCGGGTTCTCGTCCGGCGGGTGCGGTGGGTCGACCGGGAACGGGTACTGCACGTTGGTGTAGCTCGGCGCACCGTGCCCGTGCAGGACCCAGTGCGACGGCACCGGGAGCGACCCCCACCCGTCCGGGTCCTCGAACCCGGGGGCGTCCGCCACCGGGGACCACCGGAAGTCCCAGTCGCCGTTGAGCGACAGCGACGGAGCGTCGGTGTGCAACCAGGCACGTGGTGCCCGGCGCGATGCCGATCCCGGTGTGGTCGAGTGCAGGTCGTCGAGTGCGGCAGAGGTCAACCCTTGACCGATCCTTCCGTGAGGCCCCCGCGCCAGAAGCGCTGCAGGACGATGATGGCGATGACGAGCGGGATGACCGAGACGAGCACCCCACCCGTGGTGAGCTGGTAGAACTCGGGCAACCGGTCCACCTGGGCTCGCCAGTTGTTGAGTCCCAGTGTGATCGGGTACAGCTTCTGGTCTGCCAGCATGATGAGCGGCAGGAAGAAGTTGTTCCAGATCCCGACGAGCTGGAACAGGAACACGGTGACGAGCGCGGGTGTCAGCTGGCGCAGCGCGATGGTGTGGAAGATCCGCAGTTCACTCGCCCCGTCGAGCCGTGCGGACTCCATCAGCGCCGTGTCGATCGACGCCGAGGCGTAGACCCGGCACAGGAACAGGCCGAACGGTGAAACCAGGCTCGGGATGAGCACGCTCCAGTACGTGTCGGTCAGGCCCATCGTCGAGAACAGCAGGAACAGCGGCAGTGCCGTCGCGGTGCCGGGGACCAGGACGCCGCCGAGGATCGTGCCGAACACGAGCTGCCGGCCGCGGAACTCGTACTTCGCCAGGGCGTACCCGCCGGCCGCGGCGAAGTACGTCGCCAGGACCGCGCCGACGCCCGAGTACAGGACGCTGTTCGCGATCCACCGGACGAAGATGCCGCCGTCGTAGGTGAACACCGCCTGGATGTTGCTGAACAGGGCGAAGTCGCCCCCGAACCAGAACCCGTTCGTGGCGAACAGGGCGCCGGTCGTCTTCGTCGCGGCGATCACGACCCAGTACAGCGGCACCAGGAAGTACAGCGCGACGACGACCAGGATCCCGGTCACCACGATCTGCGACCGCGGCGAGCGGTCGAGCTTCCGTCGCTGGTGCGCGGTGATCGACGTGGTGTCGACCGGCACCGCGGTCTTCGCCGTGGCTGGCGCTTCGACGGCTTCGCTGGTCATCGTTCAGTCCCTTCGGTCGTCGCGACACGACCGGCCGGGAGGCTGCGGTCGGCTTGTGTGGTGACCGTGCTGCCCGCCGCAGCGCGCGTCTGGAGCGCGCGCCGAGCCTCCAGGCCGCCCTTGCGGGCCCGCTTGCGTTGGTCGCGCTCGTCCTTCGGCCGCCGGTTCGTCAGCGCCAGGAACGTGAACGACAGGATGAACGCGGCCAACGCGATGATCACGGCCTGCGCGCTCGCGACGCCGTACTCGTTGAACGCGAACGCGTTCGTGTACGCGGCGTAGTTCGGCGTGTACTCGGTGTCGATGGCGGGGGCGACCGTCGACAGGATCTGCGGCTCGGCGAAGAGCTGCAGCGTGCCGATGATCGAGAACACCGTCGTCAGCACCAGGGCCGGCGCGATGAGCGGGATCTGGATCCGCCACGCGACCTGGAACGGGCCGGCGCCGTCCATCTTCGCGGCCTCGTAGACCTCGCCGGGGATCGACTTCAGCTGCGCCACGATGATGAGCATGTTGTAGCCGGTGTAGGTCCACGTGACGATGTTCGCGATCGACCACAGCACGCTGTTCGCGCCGAGGAAGTCCGGCTGCAGCCCCATCGACTGCAGCAGCGACACGATCGGCGACAGCCCGGGCACGTACAGGAACGACCAGAGGATCGTCGCGATGACGCCGGGCACGCCGTACGGCATGAAGTAGATCGCTCGGAAGAAGCCCGGCCAGCGGGCGCTCGCCGACTCGAGCAGCAGCGCCAGGATCGTGCAGGCGATGATCATCACCGGCACCTGGACGATGCCGAACAGCAGCATCCGGCCGATCGAGGCGACGAAGCCGTTGTCGTTCAGCGCCGTGACGTAGTTGTCGAAGCCGGCGAACCGGCCGGTGACGCCGTCCTCGCCGAACAGGCCCTTCCGGTCGACGGTGGTGAAGCTCTGGAACAGCGCACTGATGATCGGGATGACGAACGTCAGCGCGAAGAGCGCCAGGAACGGCGCGAGCAGGATCCACGGCGCACGCTTCTGCGCGCGGGTGGCCTTGGTGCTCGTGCGGAAGGCGGGGGGTGTCTGCTGCGTGGTCATCGTGCCGTCCTGACGCTGAGGCCCTTTTCCTTGAAGGACTGCACGATCTCGGCCTGGGCGAGCTCGACGGCGTCCGAGAGCTTCAGCTTGCCGGTGATCTTGCGGCGGAACTGGTCCTGCAGCGACGTGAAGGCCGACTGCGTCACCGGCGACCACGACCAGTCGATGTTCTGCTCCTTCGCGGCGGGGGCGAAGACCTCTTCGTTGTAGTTCTGGCCGGAGAACCACTCCGACGGCTGCTCGCGCTGGGCGCCGATGTAGTCCTTCGCGGGGGACCAGCCGATGCCGCAGTACTTGATCATCGCGTCCACCCCTTCCTTCGAGGTGGTCATCCAGGTGATGAACTCGAGCGCTTCCGCGGGGTGCTTCGCGTTCGCCAGGACCGCGGCGCTGGACCCGCCGATCGCACTCGAACCGAACCCGGACGCGTCCCACTTCTGCATCGGTGCGACCTTCCACTTGCCCTTGCCGCCCTGGATCGACTCGATCAGCGCGTCACCCCAGCTGGCACTCGTCACCGCGGCGATCCGACCGCTGGCGCAGGCCGCGTACCAGCCGGGGGAGTACGCACCGGCGCTGGTGTCGACCAGGTCGTCGTCGATGCAGCCGTCGAAGAAGTCGGCGACCCGCATCGTGGCGTCGTCGGTCATGTCGACGACCCACTCGTCACCGTCGACCTTGAACCAGCGGGCGCCGGCCTGCTGGGCGTAGGCGGCGAAGGGCGAGGCGTCGGCGACCGGGAACACCTCGAGGAAGTTCCGCTTGCCGGTCTTCCGGACCTTGTCGGCGAGGACCTTCCACTCGTCCCACGTGGTCGGGGGTTCGCCGCCGGCCCGCTCCAGGATCGCGGTCTGGTAGTAGAAGCCCATCGGGCCGGTGTCCTGCGGGATGCCGTAGACGCCGTCGACGAACTCGACCTGGGCCCAGGCGGCCTCGTCGTACTCCGACTGGAAGTCCTTCGCGCCGTACCGGGCCAGGTCGACCAGGCCGTTCGCGAGCATGAACTCGGGGATCTGCCGGAGCTCGACCTGGCCGATGTCGGGGCCGCCGCCGGCCGCGAGCGCGGAGTACATCTTCTGGTACCCGCCGGAGGTGCCGCCGGGGATCCAGTTCGCGGTGACCTGGATGTGCGGGTGCGAGGCGTTCCACACGTCGCACACCTTCTGCAGGTCCTTGAGCCAGGCCCAGTAGGTGATCTGGACCGTCTCCCCACGTGCGGCGGCCGGCACCAGCGCCGACCGGTTCACGTTGGTCGAGCCCGGCACCGCGCACCCGGCGAGCAGACCTGCTGCCGCCGTGCCGATGCCGAATCCCAGCAGGGATCGTCTGGACAGTGGTGTTGGTGATGGCGTCATTGCCGTGCACCTCCGGTTCGTCGTCGGATCGGGGTTGCACGACACCCAACCACAGAACCGAACGACGGTGGGGATTCGTGCCGGATTCGTGACCGGACGGGAGGCCCGTGGCGACGCCGCCACGGGCCTCCCGTCCGTTCCGGGTCGCGCCGGGCGTCTCAGTCGTGCGAGCGGTCCGCCCGCGGCACGAGCGGCAGCGCGAGCACCGGCAGCGCCGCGACGAGCAGGAACGACCCGGCGAACCCGACCAGCCCGACCAGGGCGCCGATGCCCGGGCCGACCGCGCTCGCCGCGATGAACTGCCCGGTGTTCTGCGCGCCCAGGGCCCGGCCGGACCAGGCGGGGCCGGCGGCCTCGGCGACCGACGTGTACGCCAGGCCGTTGTCGGCGACCGTGACGCTCGTCGCCACGACGAGCAACACCGCGGCCGCGGGCAGGTGCGCGACGTCGACCAGGGCCAGCATCGCCATCACCACGGCGGCCGACACGGCGACCACCCGCAGCGGCCCGACCCGGGAGCCGACGTGGTCGCTCCACGAGCCGACCAGGATCCGGCCGATCGCACCGACGAACTGGGCGGCTCCGACCAGCAGTCCGGCTGCGGACGTCGACCAGCCGAGGGTGACCAGCCAGACCAGCCCGTACGTCGACAGGGTGAACTGCGGCACCACGAGCAGGATCGAGACGGCGTGGATCCGCCAGAGGAAGCCGGTCGCGCGGTAGGGGTTCGGGGTCCCGCCGGTCGTGCTGGTCGCGCCGGTCGCGCTGGTCGCGCTGGTCGGGTTCGACGTGTCGGCGGTGGGGGAGCGCTTCCGCGTCGGTCGCGGCGGGTCGGCGATCCCGAGCGCACACGCCACTGCGAGCACCGCACACAGCAGTACCGGCAGGACCAGCGCGCTGCGGATGCCCGACGCCTCGGCGAGCTGCGGGACCGTGACGGCCGCCAGGGTCACCCCGAGCGGCTGCGACATCTGCCGGATCCCCATCGCCAGGCCGCGCCGTTCCTTGGGGAACCAGCCGACGACCACCCGGCCGCTCGCCGCGTTCGTCGAGGCGCTGGTCATGCCCGCCGCCAGGAACGCGACCCCGAGCAGCACGGTGTCGTCGCCGGCCAGCCACGCGCCGGCGACCGCGAGGGTGGTGAGCACCAGTCCGCCCGCGATCACGACCCGCTCGCCGATCCGGTCGGTCACGGCGCCCCAGGCGATGAGCGTCAGGACCATGCCCGCCGTCGGGGCCGAGGCGAGCAGTCCGGCCTGCGCGAGCGACAGGCCGTTCGCGTGCAGGTACGGGATGAGCAGGGCCGGCGCCGTCACGACGAGGGTCCCGGCGGTCTGCGCCAGGACACCCAGTGCGAGCACCACCCAGGCGCGTGCAGGTGTCCGGACCACGCGCTCCCCGTCTCGACTCGGCTGGTGTACCGGAACGGTATACCAACACGCGTCGGACGGCACTACGCTGGATGCCCGTGACCGAACCGACCGACGCAGCACCCGTGTCGCAGACGGCCCAGCTCTACGACAACCTCCGCGCCGCGATCCTGACGCTCGACATCGCGCCCGGGGAACGCATCTCGGAGCGCGGGCTCGAAGCGCGTTTCCACGCCTCGCGCACCCCCGTCCGTGCGGCCCTGTCGCGCCTGGAACGCGAGGGGCTCATCCTGCACGAGGGGCGTTCGTGGACGGTCACGCCGATCGACCTCGACGAGATCGCCTCGCTCGCCGAACTCCGCGGCGTCCTCGAACCCGCCGCCGCCCGGCTCGCCGTGGCCCGTGCGCAGCCGGAGGCGCTCGCCGAGGTCCGCGGGCACCTCGATGCCCTCCGTCCGACGCCGGACCAGCAGGCCGGCATCACGATGGGGTCGACGTTCCACCTGGACCTGGCAGCCCTCGGCGGCAACCGGTTCGTCACCGACGCGGTGGCCGACGCCCTGACCCGACTCGAGCGCACGCGGTGGATCGAGGTCCGCACGCCCGAGGCCCGCGACGCCGCGTGGCAGGAGCACAGCGACATCCTCGACGCTGTCCAGCAGGGCGACGCCGACCGCGCGGCGGAACTGGTCGCCGCCCACGTCGCGGGGACGAACGACCGGCTGCTGGGCTTCATCGCCCAGGAGCGGCGTCGGCTCCGCGGCGCGGGCATGGCGATCGTCGGCGCGCCGGAGCGGCTGGCCGCCGGCGCCTGACGGGCTGGCCGCCGGCGCCTGACCGGCTGCTGGCGTGCGCTCGCTACTCGACGAGCGGACGCTCCTCCGTCCCGTCGAGCTGGGCGGTCACCCACGACAGGTGCGAGTCGTGGTCGTGGTCGAGGAGCGCGTCGCGCACCTCGGCCTCGTCGGTGGAGAGCCGGTACGCGTCCCTGCGTCCGGACGGAGTCGACTGTGACATCTGATCGTCCTTCCCACTGCTGGTGTGCAGGACCTGCCGACAGGGCAGACCCTGCTGATCCGGCTGACCGATCGCCCGGCCAGTCCCGGTTGGTCGGGCCAGTGTCGTCCTGCGCGCCCCGGTGCGCAAGACCCCGCCGTGGACCTGTGCAGAACCGACGCTGCCTAGGATGGTCGGCGTCGCCGGGCAGGCCGCCCGCGGCTCCGACCGCGACGGGAGGCACGGCGTGACCACGCAGGGCACCGCACCTCCCACGGTCTACGACGTCGCCTCGGCCGCGGGCGTCTCGATCGCGACCGTCTCGCGCGTCCTCCGCACCCCCGACGCCGTCCGCGAGGGCACCCGAGACCGGGTGCAGGCGGCGATCCGCTCCCTCGGCTACGTCCCGTCCGGCAACGCCCGCGCCCTGGCCGGACGCCGGACCGGCGTGGTGGGGCTGCTGCTGCCGGGGTTCGACGTCGTGCCGGACGAACGGCCGGACGTCGTCACAGACGGGGGTGTCCGCATCGTCGACGACCGTCGGCACGTGACCCAGCCGACGTCCTCGAACCTGTACTTCGACGAGGTCCTGCGGGGCGCCGAGACCGAGGCCTGGCAGCGCGGCCTGGCGCTCATGGTCGCGGCCGGTCGTGGTCCGTCGCGGGATGTCATCGTCAACGACGTCGCTGGCCGGGTCGACGGGTTGGCGGTCCTGGCGCAGACCGTGCCGGACGAGCTGCTCGAACACGTCGCCCGCCGGATCCCGGTGGTGGTGCTCGCCGACGACCGGCGCTCGCGCGGCTTCGACTCGATCAGCGTCGACAACGCCGCGGGCATGCGGACCCTCGCCGCCCACGTCATCGGTCGGCTCGGCATCCGGTCGATCGCATACGTCGCCGGGCCCGTCGACTCCCCGGACGACCAGGAGCGCACCGCCGGGTTCAAGCGTGCGCTCGAGGACCACGGCCTGGCGTCGGCCGCGGTCCGGACCGTGCACGGCGACTTCGGCCGGGTCCGGGCGCGGGAGCTCGCCCGCACCCTGCTGGACGAGCGGGTACCGCGGGCGATCGTCTGCTCGAACGACCAGTCGGCGCTCGGCGTGCTCGACGCGGTCCTGGCGCGCGGGCTCCGGGTGCCGGACGACGTCGTGGTGACGGGGTTCGACGGCATCGACGCCGGGCGGTACTCGGTGCCGCGGCTGACCACGGTGCACCAGCCGATGGGGGACCTCGGCCGCGCAGCCGTCCGGGCGATCGTCGACCGACTGGACCGCCGTGACGGTCCGCCGCGGGCCGTCCGGCTGCCCGTCGAGGTGCTCCTGCGCGAGAGCTGCCCGCCGTCGATCTGACGCACCACGCGCCGGAACCGATGACTTGCGCCGGGCGATGTAAGCGCATACATTGCTCCTCGTACCCACTCGACACGGAGGTCGACCGAGCAATGACGCTTCCCCCACAGCGCACCCCGCGGCGCACTCCGCGGCGCACCCCGCGGCACGCCCGGCGCACGCGCCTCGCCGTTGCCCTCGCCGGCATCGCGGTCGTGGCCCTCGCGGCGTCCGGCTGCAGCATCCAGGTCCGGTCCCAACCGGACCCGAGCATCGGCAAGGACACGATGCTCATCAACGCGGACCACGGCAACCCGCTGTTCGACCGCAACTTCAACCCGTACATCACGAACGCCCGCACGGCCTCGAAGTGGATGTACGAGCCCCTCATCGAGGTGAACCCCCTCGACGGCAAGCGGAACCCGTGGCTCGCCAGCTCGTGGGAGCAGCCGGACGCCAAGACGATCGACATGACGATCCGCAGCGGCGTCGAGTGGTCGAACGGTGACCCGTTCACGGCGAAGGACGTCGTCTTCACGTTCGACCTGCTGAAGAAGTTCCCCGCGATGGACGTCAAGGGCGCCTGGCAGCACATCGACACCATCGAGCAGCAGGGCGACCACGTCGTCTTCCACCTGAAGTCCGACGACGTCCCGAGCCTGACGATCATCGGCCAGACCTACATCCTCGGCGAGCAGCACTGGGGGAAGGTCAAGGACCCGACGACGTGGCGGGACCCGAACCCGGTCGGCACCGGCCCGTTCGTCCTCGGCAACTACACCGACCAGCAGTACTCGATGGACAAGAACCGTCGGTACTGGCAGGCGGACAAGATCGCGATCAAGCACCTCATCCTGCCGGCGACGAACACGCAGCTCGACACCGTCACGCGCGGCTACGACTGGTCGTACTCGTTCATCTCCGACGTCAAGGGCACCTGGGGTGCCGCGTCCCGCACCAACACGTGGTGGTTCCCGCCGGGGGGTGTGATCGGCCTCATCCCGAACCTGACGAAGGCGCCGTACGACGACGTCAACGTCCGCCGGGGCATCTCGCTCGCGCTCGACCGCGACGACATCGCCGAGACCGCCACCGAGGGCAACCTCAGCGCCGCGGCCCAGACCGGCCTGATCCTGCCGAACCAGGAGCGGTACGCCAACCCCGACATCCCCGACAAGGGCATGGTGAAGCAGGACGTCGCCGCCGCGAAGGCGTCGTTCGCGAAGTCCGGGTGGGTCGAGCAGGGCGGCAAGATCGTCAAGGACGGCAAGCAGCTCGCCATCACGATCACCACGGCGAACGGGTACGCGGACTGGCTCCGAGCCGCGCAGGAGGTCCGCCGCGACCTCACCGCCATCGGCGTCTCCGTCACCATCAAGGCCCCGCAGCCGGCCGGGTACCAGCAGGCGATCAACAACGGCGACTTCGACATGGCGATGGGCGGCATGGGCAACGGCGACGTGTACCAGGCGTTCAACTCGCTGATGTCGACCGAGTTCTACCAGCCCGTCGGCAAGCCCACGGTGAACAACTACGAGCGGTACCGGGACCCGGCCACGCAGCGCCTGCTCGACGAGTACAAGGCGACGACCGACACCGCCCGCCAGCAGCAGATCCTCGACCAGTTGCAAACCATCGTGTACGACCAGCTGCCGGTGATCGGCATGTACCACGGCGGACTCTGGGGCCTGTTCAACACCGGCAAGTTCGTCGGGTGGCCGAGCGCGAAGGACCCCTACATGGCCCCGCAGAACTACGACTCGGCGCCGCTGCTGATCTTCACGAAGCTGCGACTGCGTGACAGCGCTGCCGGCCGGGAGATCCTGAAGGAACAGGACGACGCCAAGTGAAGTACATCCTGCAGAAACTCGTCCTCTTCGTCCTGACCCTCTGGGCCGCGGTCACGCTGAACTTCGTGCTCCCGCGCCTCATGCCGGGCAGCCCGAGCGACGCGGCCCTGGCGAAGCTCAGCCAGAACGGCCCCGTCACCGACGCCACGCGCAAGGCCATCGAGGCGCAGCTCGGCGTCCCGACCGGCAACCTGTGGGACCAGTACGTCAGCTACCTGCACCAGGTCATCACGCTCGACTTCGGCACGAGCTACACGTTCTACCCGCAGCCGGTCGGCGACCTCGTCGGGAAGGCCCTGCCCTACACGCTGATCCTGGTCGGCGTCGTGACGATCCTGGCGTTCGTCCTCGGCACCCTGATCGGTGTCGGCGCCGCCTGGAAGCGCGGCACCTGGCTCGACTCGCTCCCCACCCTGTCCGGCTCGTTCATGTCGACGTTCCCGTACTTCTGGACGGCGCTGCTCCTGCTGTTCTTCCTCGGCTACGTCCTGCACTGGTTCCCGACCACCGGCGCGTACTCGGCGACGACCACCCCGGGCCTCTCCGGAGCGTTCGTGGGTGATGCCCTGCAACACGCGGTCCTGCCGGCGGTCACGATCCTGGCGACGAGCCTCGGCGGCTGGATCATCGGCATGCGCAACGCGATGATCAACACCCTCGGTGACGACTACGTCACCTTCGCCGAGGCGAACGGCCTCCGCGGTCGCACCGTCGCGATCCGCTACGCCGCCCGCAACGCGATCCTGCCGAACCTGACCGGCTTCGGCTTGGCCCTCGGCGGGGTGGTCGGCGGCTCGGTGCTCGTCGAGCAGGTGTTCGGCTACCCGGGCATCGGCTACCTGCTGTTCAACGCCGTCATCGGGCAGGACTACCCGCTCATGCAGGCACTCTTCCTGATGATCACCGTGTCGGTGCTCATCGCCAACTTCATCGTGGACGTGCTGTACGGCGTCCTGGACCCGAGGACGCGCCGATGACCACGATCGCAGTACGCACGCAAGAACCCGAACAGCAGGCCCCGTCCAAGCTCCGGTCCGCCGCCCGCCAGTTCGGCGTCGTCTGGTCGAACACCAAGGCCCGGATCGGCATCGTCATCCTGGCCGTGTTCGTCCTCGTGGCGATCCTGGCACCGCTCCTCGCCCCGTACGGCGCCAGCCAGAACGGTTTCGCCCGGTCCGCCGACGCGACGCCCGACCACTGGATGGGCACCACCGCCGCCGGCGAGGACGTCCTGTCCCAGCTCATCTACGGCGCCCGCATCTCGGTGATGGTCGGCGCGGTCGCGGGCATCCTGTCCACGCTCGTCGCCGTCGCGATCGGCCTCAGCTGGGGCTACGTCCGCGGCTGGATCGCCGAGGTCATCGGCTTCGTCGTGAACCTGTTCCTGGTGATCCCGGGCCTGCCGCTCATGATCGTCATCGCGGCCTACCTGCAGAACGGCGGGATCGCGGTCATCATCGCGGTGATCGTCGTCACCGGCTGGGCCTGGGGCGCCCGCGTCCTGCGCAGCCAGACGCAGTCGCTCCGCGGTCGCGACTTCGTGACCGCGGCCCAGTTCTCCGGCGAGGGCGCGACCCGCATCGTGTTCCGCGAGATCCTGCCGAACATGACGAGCCTGATCGTCGGCAGCTTCTTCGGGGCCGCCACGAGCGCGATCCTGGCGGAGGCCGGCCTGGAGTTCCTGGGCCTCGGCGACTCCTCGATCGTCAGCTGGGGCACGATCCTCTACTGGGCGCAGAACTCCAACGCGCTGCTCACCGGCCAGTGGATCCTGCTGTTCGCCCCGGGTCTCTGCATCGCCCTCCTGGCGATGAGCCTGACCCTCATCAACTTCGGCGTCGACGCCGTGTCCAACCCGCGGCTGCGCGAGGGCGCGCGCCCGAAGCGCAAGGAGGCGACCGCATGAGCGGCTCACGTTCCGCACCTCAGGACGGACTGGAGGCGCGTACCGGCGCCGCCACGGTCCTCCCGTCCGACGGTCCCACCGGATCCGCGACCGACGTCCTGCTCGACGTCCGCGACCTGTCGGTCGTCTACGAGTCGTCGGGGCAGACCGCCGTCCAGGCGGTCGACCACGTGTCGTTCTCGCTGCGGAAGGGCGAGTTCGTCGGCCTGGTCGGCGAGTCCGGGTCCGGCAAGTCGACGCTCGGCTACGCGCTGACCCGGCTGCAGAAGCCGCCGGCGCGGACCAACGGCGGCAGCATCGTGTTCAACGGCCACGACATCCGCGACCTCGGCGACGAGGAGCTCCGGCAGCAGCGCCAGGGCGGCTTCGCGATGGTGCTGCAGTCCGGCATGAACGCGCTGAACCCGGTGCGGACGATCCGCAACCACTTCATCGACGTCTTCAAGGCCCACGGCCACGTGCCACGCGAGCGCTGGGACAGCCGGATGAAGGAGCTCGTCGGCAAGGTGAAGCTGCCCGACTCGATGCTGGCGCGGTTCCCCGGCGAGCTGTCCGGCGGCATGCGGCAGCGCGTGTCGATCGCCCTCGCACTGTCGCTCGAACCGAAGCTCATGGTGTTCGACGAGCCGACCACAGCGCTCGACGTCCTGGTGCAGCACGCGGTGATGGACACGATCATCGAGCTCCAGCGAGCCGAGGGCTTCACGGCTGTGCTCATCAGCCACGACCTCGGCATCGTCCTCGAGGCGACCGAACGTGTCCTCGTCATGCACGAGGGCCGGATCGTCGAGGACGGAGGATCGCGCGAGATCCTGCGCGACCCGCAGGACGAGTACACGCAGATGCTGCTCTCGCACTACGCCGACCCGCGCGCCGCGGTCGTGAGCCTGCCGGGCTTCCCGGACCGCTCGCTCCGAGCCGAGGCCGGTGAGAAGCGACAGCAGGCGACGTCGTCGTTCAGCACGGTCGGGTCGCGGGAGCGCAGTGCCGCCCGCAACCCGATCGTCGTCGACCACCTCGTCAAGACGTACCCGGCGCCCCGTCGTGGCGAGCAGCCGGTGCAGGCGGTGCGCGACGTGTCGTTCACCCTCGAGCCGGGGCAGTCCCTGGCCCTCGTCGGTCAGTCGGGCTCCGGCAAGTCGACCATCGCGAAGCTGCTCACCGGCGTCGAGAAGCCGACGGGCGGCACCGTCCGGTTCGGTGACCTCGACGTCGCGAAGCTCGGGCGGCGGGGCATGCGGGACCTGCGCTCCGAGGTGCAGATGGTCTTCCAGGACCCGTACTCGGCGCTCAACCCACTGCACACGGTGGAGTACACGCTCACCCGTCCGGTCGTGAACTACACCGGGCTCCGTGGTCGCGATGCCCGACGCCGTGTGCTCGAGCTCCTCGAGACCGTGGGCCTGACGCCCGTCGAGCAGTTCGCGCAGAAGCTCCCGCACCAGCTCTCCGGTGGGCAGCGGCAGCGCGTCGTGATCGCCCGGGCGCTCGCGAGCGACCCGCAGGTGATCATCGCCGACGAGCCGGTCTCGATGCTCGACGTGACGCTCCGTGCCGGGGTGCTCGCGCTCCTCGAGGACCTGCGCGAGCAGTGGGGTGTCTCGCTCCTCTACATCACGCACGACCTGTTGAGCGCCCGGCTCATCACCGACGACATCATGGTGCTCCACGACGGCGCGGTGGTCGAGCGCGGTCGCACGGCCGACGTGCTGCAGCACCCGCAGGACGACTACACGGTGGCGCTCCTCGACGCCGTGCCGAACCCGCGGCGCAGACTGACGGCATGAACCTGCACGCGTTCCCCACCGTCCCGCCGTTCGGCCACCTGCCCACACCCGAGGGCGTCGACGTCGTCGGCATCGACCTGCCCGTCGGTCGGCTCACCGCCTACCGCGTCGTCCCGACGGGCCCGAGCAAGGGCGTCGTGCTCGTCGTCCCCGGGTACACCGGCTCGAAGGAGGACTGGCGCACCTTCATGCCCCTGCTCCGCGACGCGGGCTGGACCGCGGTCGCGATCAGCCGCCGTGGCCAGGCCGACTCGGCGGCACCGACCGAACCCCGGGACTACGCGCTCGAGGAAGAGGCCGCCGACGTCGTCCGGGTCGCTCGGCTGCTCGACGACGGCGCGCCCGTGCACCTCATCGGGCACTCGCTCGGCGGGGTGATCGTCCGCGCCGCCGCGATCCAGGACCCGAGCGCCTTCCGCGACGTCGTGCAGTTCTGCTCCGGGCCGTACGGCTGGCCGTACCGCAAGGTCGCCGAGCTGACGATCCTGCACGACACCGGCGGCAACCTCCGCCAGCTCTTCGACTCGACGAACCCGCTCTGGGCCTACCGTCCGGACGAGGAGCTGCCCGACGACGTCCGGATGGTCCGCGACCGCTTCGACGCCACGAGCCCCCTGAGCGTCGTCGCCGGCGGCCACATCCTCGAGGACCACACCGACAGCTCCGCCGAACTCCGCGCCACCGGGCTCCCCGTCCTCGTCACGCACGGGGAGTGGGACACCGCCTGGCCGATCCCGTGGCAGCGGACCATGGCCGAGGACACCGGCGCCGAGTACGTCGTCATCCCGGAGAGCTGGCACGGCCCCCAGGTCGAGAACCCCACCGGAACCGTCGAGGTCTTCGACACGTTCTTGAGCAAGCACTGACTCGTTCCGCCCACTGAAAGGCACCATCATCACTTCGCTGCACTTCCCCGACGGCTTCCTCTGGGGCGCCGCCACGGCCGCCCACCAGATCGAGGGCAACAACGTCAACAGCAACTGGTGGGTCCACGAGCACGAGCCGGACACCACGATCGTCGAACCCTCCGGCGACGCGGCCGACAGCTACCACCGGTACCGCGAGGACATCCGGATCGCCGCCGACCTCGGCCTGAACTCCTACCGGTTCAGCATCGAGTGGTCCCGCATCGAGCCCGAGCGCGGGTCCGTCAGCCGCGCCGAGGTCGACCACTACCGCCGCATGGTCGAGGCCTGCCACGAGTTCGGCATCGAACCGATCGTCACCCTCATGCACTTCACCGTGCCGCGCTGGTTCGAACGCGACGGCTTCTGGCGGGCACCCGACGCCGCCGACCTGTTCGCCCGCTACACCGAGGCCGCGCTCCCCGTCGTGCAGGACGGCGTCCGGTACGTGTGCACGATCAACGAGCCGAACATCGCGGCGATGCTCGCCGGTGGTGAGGACGCCGCGAACCTCGTCGCCTACGGTCTGCCGAACCCGGACCTCGGCGTCGCCGACGCGCTGCTGGCCAGCCACAAGCGGTCGCGCGAGGTCCTGGGACAGGTGTCGGGCCTCCAGACCGGGTGGACCATCGCGACCCAGGCGTTCAAGCCGACCGACCAGCCCGGGTCCACCGAGATGCTCCGCGAGTACGGGTACCCGCGCGACGACTGGTACCTGGAGCAGTCCGCCGGCGACGACTTCGTGGGCGTCCAGGCCTACACGCGCACGTTCATCGGCACCGACGGGCCGCTGCCCGTCGCGGACGACGTCGAGACGACGCTGACCGGCTGGGAGTTCTACCCGGAGGCCGCCGCCGACGGCATCCGCAGCGCGTGGGAGCTGTCCGGCCACGTGCCGGTCATGGTCACCGAGAACGGCATCGCCACCGCCGACGACACCCGCCGGATCGCCTACACGCAGGGCGCGCTCGAGGGAATCCACCGCTGCATCGCGGACGGCATCGACGTCCTCGGCTACCAGCACTGGTCGCTCCTCGACAACTACGAGTGGGCGTCCGGTTTCCGGCCGACCTTCGGTCTCGTCGCCTGGGACCGCGAGACGTTCGAGCGCACGCCGAAGCCGTCGGCGCACTGGTACGGGCAGGTCGCGCGGGCGAACGCGCTCTGAGGCGCGGCGGGGGCCGGCCGGGAGGCACGGCTCGCCTCCGACTCCCCGGTCACGTCGTCGACTCGGCCGGGTGTCGTGTCTCAGCTGTCGATGTCTGGGCTGTCGGTGTCCTGGCTGTCCGAGTCCGGGCTGGCGGTCACCGGCGTGGCGGTGTCCGTGTCAGTGTCGGTGGCGCGTCGGTCGGTCTCGGGCGCGACGTCGTCCGGCGCGTGGCGGACGCGTTCGGTCAGGAGGGTCGCGACGCGAACGGATCCGCGTTCGTGCGCCAGGTCGAGAGGTGTCCGTCCCTCGGCGTCCGGCAGGTCGGCCCGCGCTCCGCGTCCGAGGAGCAACTCGGCTGCGGCCGGCCGATCGAACCACGCGGCGGCGTGCAGTGGCGCGAAGCCCCAGCGGGCGTCGATCTCGTCGACCCCGGCAGGCTCGCCGACGAAGCCGTCGAGCGCCATCGCCAGGCCACCGACGTCACCGTGCGCGGCGGCCCGCACCGCGGGGGATGCCCAGTCCGCCCAGCCGTCCGCCATCGGGCCGTGCCAGCCGTGGTCGGGTCGGGCCTCCAGGTCGCCCCAGGCGGACTCGTCGACGCTGCGGACCTCGACGGCGACGTCCTGGAAGACGACCGCGACCTCGCCGGTGGGGGAGACCAGCAGGCGCAGTTCCCACCCGTCCGGGCCGACGTGGGCGAGTTCGCCACGGAGCACGTGGACGTCGCCGGCCAGGAGGTCGAGTGCAGCGGTGTCCGGCGGATCGAGCGTCACGGCGTGGAAGCGCAGCGTGACGCGGGCGTGGTTCCACCGTCGCCACAGTCCCTCCGGGGTGTCGAGCACCTCGTCGTTGCGGACGACCACGACCATGCGCAGGGTCTCGCCGTCGAGGTCCCAGGACTCGAAGCGTGCCTCCCCCCACTGCACCGCGGCGAGAGCGGCCACGGTCGGCGGCGCGTCGAGGACCAGCCGGCTGAGGTGGTCGCGGTACCCGTCGACGTCCTCGAGGGACACGAAGCCCACACTCGGCCAGCCCAGGTGACTCCATCGCACGGGCCGACCTTACCGGGCGGAGGCAGGGAGGGCGGACGTCCGCGGACGCATGACCCATCGGCGGAACCGGTCGGTCGGGGTCTCCACGAGCACGCCGCCGATGCACCCGACCAGGATGGCGACGGCAAACGCGATCGCCCGTCCGACCACACCGTCGATGCGGGGTTCGACCAGTGCGAGCACGACGAGGTGAGAGAGGTAGAGCGAGTACGACGCCCGCGCGCCGAACCAGGCGAGCGGTCGCACCGCCAGCAACCGGGCTGGCAGGGAGTCCGAGGTGCCGAGGCCGACGATGCAGGCTGCCGCGACGGCGCCTGCGAGCGGGATCGTCAGCAGGAGTGCCAGCGGGTCGGACTTCCAGTCCGCGGGGAACAGTGCAGCGAGTGCCGTCAACGTGGCCAGGCTGCACCAGGTCGTGAGACGACCGGCCGTGCCGCTCCACCGTCCGCTCCGCCGGAGCCGGTCGAGGACCAGTGCGGCCAGGCACCCCGAGGCCAGGGACGACATGCTGAGCGGTGGTGCGTAGTAGATGCTCGCCGGGCCGCCGTCCGGACTGGGCGTGAAGAACGGCGCGCAACACAGCGGGCCGAGCACGACGATCGCGACGAGGATCCCGAGCAGCAGCCGACGACCGCGTCCGACGGGCAGGAGCAGTGCCGCGAGGACGGGCCAGAACACGTAGAACTGCTCCTCCGCGGACAGGCTCCACAGCGGGTCCAGGACTCCCTGGTGGACGCCGAGGAAGGCGCGGCCGATGTTCGTCGTCCACGTCAGTGCCAAGCCGGCCGCGAGCCCGAGGTTGCTCGTCGACTCGCCATACCCGCCGACCCATGGCCAGAGGAGCGCGACGGCGACGACGACCACGATGACGGGTGGTGCGATCCGGAGGGACCGGTTGAGGACGAACCGACCCAGGCGCACCCGACCGTGGCGGTGGAGCTCGGCGAGCAGGAGGCTCGTGATCAGCGTGCCGGACAGTGCATAGAACACCGGGAGCGCGAGCACCGCGCTCTGCAGCCCGGGAGCGCCCATGTGGTAAGCGGAGATCGAGATCGCCAGCACTGCTCGGAGTCCGTCGAGCGCCGCGATCCGCGCGGGTGCCCGACTGGTCGCGATGGGGATGTCCATCTCCCGAGCATCGTGCCCAGCGTCATCAGGATCGCAGTTATTCACATGTTGAATTTTACGCACGGATATAGACTATCACGCGATTGCTATTGATACTTCGTATGATAGTGTACCGAGATGCCCAGTTCTGACCGAGCGCACATGCGCATCACCATCGTCACCCAGTACTACCCGCCGGAGATGCAGGGCTGGATACCGGCTTCGGTCGCACGTGGTCTCGCCGCGCGGGGCCACGACGTCCGAGTCGTGACGGCGTTCCCGAACTACCCCTTCGGTGCGGTGTTCCCAGGATGGAGCCAGCGGTTCGGACACGTCGAACAGGACGGTGCGGTGACCGTCCACCGCGTCCCCATCGTCCCGGACCACTCCGATCGGGCGGGCCGTCGGATCGTGAACTGCCTGAGCTTCGCCGCCTCGTCGCTGGCCACGACCCGTACCGTCCGCCGCTCGGACGTCGTGTACGTGCACAGCGCGCAGCCGACCGCGGCGATCGGGCCGATGCTCTGGAAGGCACTGTTCCGCACCCCGTACGTCCTGCACGTGCAGGACGTGTGGCCGGAGTCGGTCATCGGCTCCGGCTTCATCGCGAGCGAGCGCGGAGCCCGTCTGGCGCGGATCGTCCTCCTCGCTTGGCTCCGACGCCTGCACCGCGGAGCGGCACACGTGCTCGCCATCGCCCCGGGGGCCGCACGCCTCCTCGTCGAGCGCGGCAGTCACCCGGACCGAACCTCGACCGTCGTCAACTGGGCCGTACACACGCCGTCCGCGGCAGAGCGTCCTGCCCGGGGCGAAGACGGCACCACGACGATCGTGTACGCGGGGAACATCGGACCGAACCAAGGCCTCGACGCGATCGTGCACGCCGCCGCGCGGTGCTCGGACCTGCCCGGGCTCCGTTTCGAGTTCGTCGGGGACGGACTCGCGAGGCAGCGCCTGCGAGACCTTGCCGATGCGCTCGGGGCGACCAACACCACGTTCCGTCCGCCGGTCAGCCGGGAGCACATGCCGGCGGTGCACGCCGGCGCGGACTTCGAGATCGTCGCGTTGGCGGACGCCCCGATGTCCCCGATCACCATCCCGTCGAAGCTCCAGGACGCCTTCGCGAACGGCGTCCCGGTCATCGCGGTCGTCCCGGGCGACGCTGCGGACATCGTCCGCGGGGGTGACGCCGGCATGGTCTCGCCGCCCGGGGACGTCGACGCCATCGAAGCGGCGTTCCGCGCAGCGCACGCCGTGGACTCCGACGGACGTGTACGCCTGTCCGCCAACGCACGCTCCGTCGTCGATCGCCACATGAACCCCCGTCTGGCGATCGACCGCATCGAGCAGGTCCTCCGGAAGGCCGCCGCATGACCGACAACGACGTCCTGAACCGTTGGGCGGGGCCGAAGCGCGTGTGCGACGTCGTCACAGCGGCCGTGCTCCTCGTCGTCTCGGCGCCCCTGATGCTCCTCGTCGCCGTCCTGATCCGGTGTGAGGGCTCCGGTCCGGTCCTCTACCGGCAGCTCCGACCCGGTCTGCACGGCGAGCCGTTCCAGATCGTCAAGTTCCGCTCGATGCGGCCCGACCCGGAGCTCGAGCGTCTCGGCACCGACGGCGACCACGTGCGGATCACCCGACTCGGACGCATCCTCCGGACCAGCAGCGTCGACGAGCTCCCGAACCTCGTCAACGTCCTCCGGGGCGAGATGAGCATCATCGGGCCTCGACCGCTCCTGATGTCGTACCTCGACCTCTACTCCGCCCACCAGGCACGCCGCCACGAGGTCCGACCGGGCATGACCGGTCTCGCGCAGGTCAACGGGCGGAACGACACCGACTGGACGACCCGGTTCGACCTCGACGTCGAGTACGTCGAACGGTGCTCCCTCCGGCTCGACGCCCAGATCCTCGTCGCCACCGTCTGGACCGTCGTGTCACGACGCGGGGTCTCCAAACGCGGGCACGCCACGATGGTCACGTTCCGGGGCGACGACACCGAGTCCTTCGCGACGCGCTGACCGGGTGCGTCACCGCGGGAGCGCCCGGCGCCGCCGACGCGTCACCGTGGGCGTCGCCTGCGCCTCACCGCGGCAGCCGCCGGAGCGCCAATTCGAAGACGTGCGGTTCCGGCGGTGTGGACCGCCACACGTCGTAGCTGCTCGCTGCCCGGGCCGCGCGGCTGGCCAGCTCCTCGCCCGAGTACGACGCCCATCGGTCGATCGTCGCGGCCCAGTCGTCGTCGGCGACGACTTCGCCCCCACCCGCCTCGACGCGGGCCGACCACGGTGTCGTGTCGGACAGCAGCACCGGGCGACCGACGGCGAGCGCCTCTGCGATCGTGTGTCCGAAGTTCTCGCCGGCGGTCGCCGTCACCATGGCGTGCGCCGCCCTGACCGCGTCCACCGCGGCTGCGTGCGGTTGCACCCCCGTGAACTCGACCTGGACACGGGCGGGAAGCACGGCAGCGGCTGCCGCGCAGCGCCGACCGTACGCGACGTCGTCGACCGGGCCGAGGACCACCAGACGGACCGGACGTGAGACGTGGGCGAGCGCCTCGATCACCAGGTGCGTCCGCTTCTTCGGGCTGATCCGGCCGACGGTGACGAGTTCGAGGCGTTCGTGCGTCGATTGCGGGGTCCGTTCGGCCAGGGCGGGCAGGCGGGTCTCGTTCTCACGGACGACGATGTCCGCGCTGGCTCCGACGGCCCGACGGACGTGCGACGCCTCGAGTTCGGTCGAGGCGTGCCACGTCACACCGTGGAACAGCCCCAGACGGCGAGCGAGCTCGAGGTACCGTCGCTTCTTCGCCGACTTCAGGGCGAGGGCCCCCGGGTCGAATTCGCCACGCGGTGCCACGAGCACCGGTCCGGCGGGGACGAGCCGGCACCGTCGCAGGAGCAGCGGCAGGACACCGAAGCGGGCATCGAACACGGTGTTGAGGTACGTGAGGTCGGGAGCCGGATGCGTCCGGATCGCGGACGCGAGACGGAGGACACCGAGCGGCCCACGGGTGTCGAGGAACCGGACCCGCCGACCAGCCGTGGTGACGACGGCGTCGGGCACGGCCAACCGAGTGGTCGCCCCGAGGTCCCGGTCCCGCGTCACGATCTCGAGCGCGATCCCCTCCGGTGCCGACCTGACGAGGGCGTCCAGTGTCCGGATCGGACCGCCGCCGGCCACCGCCGGTGGGAAGTACGGGGCGAGGATGCGGACCCGTGTCATCGGATTCCCCTGGTCCGCGCGCCGGAGTCGATCGCTTCGGCGACGAGGTCACGCCAGGCCTGCTCGGCGACGTCGTCAGCGTAGGTGGCCTCCACGTGGAGCCGCGCTCGGCGACCACGTGCGTCGGCACGCGCCGCGTCGTGGACACCCTCGGCCAGGGCCGCCGCGAAGTGCCGGACCAGGTCCTCCCCGAACGGCACCAGGGTGCCGACGTCTGCGGGGACCGCCTCGGTCGCACCCCGGGTCGCGGTCGTGACCACCGGGAGACCGGAGGCCATCGCCTCCAGGAAGACGAAGCCGAGCCCTTCCTCCTGCGAGGCGAGCGCGAAGAGCGAACTCGTCCGTAGCATCGCGGCGAGCGCGTCGTCCGACGGTGACTCGACGACCTGTACGACGTCGTGCAGACCGAGCTCCGTGATGAGGGCGACGTCCGCCCCGGGGAGGGTGTGCCGGCCGGCGAGGACGAGGTGATGGCGGACACCGTGGTCACGGCGGGCCATGGCGTAGGCGCGGAGGAGGGTCTGGACGTCCTTCCGCGGGTCGTTCAGGCGGCTCACCATGATGATCGGCCCGTCCGCGGTACGACGGGTCGACGGTCGGAACCAGTGGGTGTCCACGCCTGCCGGGACCACGCCCACGGGGCCTCCCGCGAGCGGCCGGAGCCGGTCCGCCATCGTGCCGTTGAGCGTCACGATGGTCGGTGCCGTGGCGAGCGCGCGGCGGTCCGTCCGCGCGGTCGCGATGGTCGCCCGGCGCAGGAGCGCCGCACGCCACCCGGAGGACGCCGAGAGACGTGCCGCTCGTTCCTCTTCCACGAGGCTCGCGACGCTCAGCACCCACGGCGTCCCCACATCCCGCATCACGGCGCCGATGGCCGGCGTGCCCGCGATGACGACGGCCGCGTCGCAGTCGTCCACGAGCGCGGTCAGGGCGCGGCGCGGGCGGTAGCGGTTCGTCTCCACCTCGGGCAGGACCGTCCCGACGTCCCAGGTCTCCCGCTCGGCTCCGGCCCGACGTCGCGCGATGGCGCCGCGGAACAGGGAGGACGGCCGGAGCGGGGTCGCGTGCTCGGCAGCGCGGTGGTACATCCGGGGGACGACGAAGCGGACGTGCCACCGGTCAGCCGCAGCCAGGTGTGGCCCGTCGAACGCGCGGGCGACGAAGTCCGCCTCCGCCGACAGGCCTCCGCCTCGAGCTTCGGGCGTGCGGTACTCGGGGACGATGATCGCGAGGGTGCGCATCGGTTCCTCCATCATCAGGTCGCCAAATCGGGGAGCACCCCGTGGCTGGGGGTCGGACGGGACAGCGTCGCGAGGCTCACCCACCACGCAGTCGCACTGAGCATCGTGACGACCGCCGCCGCGGCCACGACGGCGTCGAGGCCGGACAGCGCTGCGAGGACCACGACCGGGATCCGGACCACCGCGGACCCGGACCGGACGGCGACGATCCGACCGCCGCGGCCCAGCGCTCGGTGCGCGGACTCCGGCACCGCAGCGACGAGCTGGAACAACAACTCCAGCGCGGTCAGCGGGAGGATCGGCGCGACGAGTCGCCAGGTGTCACCGAGCAGAGCGCGGCCGATCGGGTCGGGGATGAACGAGAGGGCGGTGAGCGCCGGCATCGCGAGCGCGGTCATCAGCGCAGTGTCCACCACGAGGCCGCGGACGCCGCCGGTCGATTCGAGGTGCCGGAGCGTGCGGGGGATGAGCACGGCCCGCGCGGCGGACAACCCCACGGTCACCGGGCCGGCGAGCGTGCCTGCGCCACGCAGCGCTGCTGCGATCGAGAGCCCACCGATGGCGGTCGCGATCCACGTCACGAGTTGGACGACACCACTCCCGATGAGCGTGTCCGACGCGAACGCCACGGAACGCGCACCGGGCACCGGGGTCCGTGACCACACGGGCACCAGGTCGGAACCGGTCCGCGCCGCGGCGACGTAGCCGAGCACGGCGCCGCTGCCGGCCCAGAGCGCGAAGGCGACGCTCCCGCCCCAGGCGCCTGCGAGCGTGCCGAGGAACGCCGTGGCGCTCGCCACGGCCCAGATGGCCTCGAGGACGACGGCCGTGCGGGCGGACCCGATGGCGACGAGCACGGCGCGGACACACTCACGGACCGTGAGGCCGTGGGCAGCGACGGCGGCGATCAGCAGGTCCTCGGACGCCGTCGTGGTGCCGACGGCCAGGAGCACGACGGCACCGGCCACACCGATCAGTGACGCACGTCCCAGGGACCCCGTGCCGGAGGGGGTCCTCCGCGCATCGGCGACGAGCGGATCGGTGACGGCCGACCGGGCCAGTGCCGTGACGAGGAGCAGTGCCGAGGCCGCGATCCCGTACTTCCCCGTGTCGACCGTGCTCGACGTCCGTGCGACGGCGACGGCCACGAGGAGACCGGAGACGCTCGTGAGTGCGCTGACGGCGAGCGCGGCCGCTCCTCGTCCACCCGCCGACCGACGGACGGTCACGACGCCGCCGCCACGACGTCGGTGCGTTCCGAGGACGGTCGTCCGACGTCTCTCGCGACCGGCGGTTCCGACCGCCGCGCCCAGAGGTGCAGGACCAGGAACACCGGGAGGATCGTGACCAGGGTCTGCAACAGCGCGATGGTCGTGTCCGGGGGTGTGCTGAACCACGCGAGGGGCCCCCCGAGCATGAGCGTGAGGAGGACCACGGCGTACGGCCGTCGCGCGATCGTGCGCCACGGTCGGAGCGCCATCACGGCCGCGGCGCAACCGGCGTAGAGCAGGACCACCGTGAAGGTGCCCCAGAAGAACCAGGCGGTCGCGACCGGGAGGAACGTGTACGCGGAGAAGTCGACTCCACCGAGGTACTCGTTGATCAGGTTGCCGGACGAGACGCCGGCGCGGCCAGGGTCGAGGACCCGCGGTACCAGTCCGTACCGCAGGCTGTCCCACAGGCCGGGCTGGCCGAGATCGTGCCCGGGGCCGTACTGCGCGGCTCGGACGATCTGCTCGTCGAACCGGAGACGGTCAGACGCCGAGACGTCTGCGTCCACGTCGATGCCGTGCGCGGTCCGCAGCTGGTTCCGCACGGCGTACACGGTCGGCCAGAGCACCGCGAGGACCCCGATCCCGCCCGCGATCCAGGCCCGGGGCACCAGGTTCGTGAGGAACGCGAGCACGACCAGCAGGACGAGGAAGCTCACGGCCCGGGCCGTGATGGTCAGGATCGACGCCACGGCGATCTGCGCGAGGATGAGGACTCCGATCCACCGGAGGACCGCCACCTGGCTGAGGCCTCCGAGGAACCGCGCCGCGACGAGCAGCGCGAGGGCGACCTGGGCCCAGGAGACGAACGGCGTGAGGATGCTCGCGGCGCCGGACGGCAGGACCCCGTCGACCTGGGAGCGGAGCGTGCTGGCACCGAGCAGGGCACTCGTCAGGTTCGCCACGACGGAGATGATCGTCACCGTGCGCGCGATGGTCGCCACCCGCTGCGGCTCCCAGCGTGTGGGAGGATCCGGTGTCGACGCCGTCGGGGCGATGCGGCCGGATCGACGCTCGGCGGCGACGACGAGGGCGACCGAGGCTTCGACGACGAGGGTGCCGGCAACGGCGATCCCCCACATCTGGACGATGAAGTCCGTGCCGGGGTTGTCGTTCCAGATCGCCAGGGGCAGGAACACGAGGACGTGCGGCGCGGAGACGACGAGCGTCGTCGGGAAGCGCAGCGCGACACGGAGAACGAGGGATCGCTTCGCGCTCACTGCCGGCGCCGGATCCCGGCGTTCGCGTGGTGCGCGTGCGCCGTCCCGAGGATGACGGCGACCACGCGCCGGGCGGTGTCCGGTACCGAGTACTCGACCGGGCCTCCGGATGGAGGGCTGCTGACGCCCGCGCGCACGAACCGCACCGCCTCGCTTACGGAGGAGGGCGTCACGCCGGCGGTGACCATCGCGCCCGAGTCGAGGGCCTCGGGGCGCTCGATGCGGTCTCGGAGGGTGACCGCCGGGAACCCGAGCATGACGGACTCCTCACTGATCGTGCCGGAGTCGGAGAGCACCACGAACGCCGAGCGCTGCAGCGCGTTGTAGTCGTGGAAGCCGAACGGCTCGTGGAACACGAGACGGGGGTGGTGGGCGACGTCGACGTCCGCGAGCGCGCGACGGGTCCGCGGATGCGTGGAGACGAGTACCGGAAGGTCGTGCTCGTCGCCCACGGCCTGGACCGCCGCGAGCAGCGCGGCGAGACGCTCGGGGTCGTCGACGTTCTCCTCGCGGTGGGCGCTGACCAGGATGTAGCCGTCCGGTCGCAACGACAACCGGTCGAGGACGTCGCTCGCGTCGATCCGGGCACGGTGCGTGGCGAGGACCTCGCACAGCGGCGATCCGGTGAGGACGATGCGCGACGGGTGGATGCCCTCCGACAGCAGGTTCCGGCGTGCGTGCTCGGTGTACACGAGGGCGTAGTCGGCGACGTGGTCGACCATCCGGCGGTTGGTCTCCTCCGGCACGTTCTCGTCGAACGACCGGTTGCCGGCCTCCATGTGGAAGACGGGGATGCGCATGCGCTTCGCCATCAGCGCCGCGATGGCGCTGTTCGTGTCGCCGAGGACCAGCACGGCGTCGGGACGCTCAAGACGTAGGACCCGCTCGGTCTCGCGGAGGACGTCCCCGAGCACCGCGCCGAGCGACGACGTGTCGATGGACAGGCGGTGGTCCGGTAGACGGAGGCCGAGCTCGTCGAAGAAGACGTCGCTCAGCTGCCGGTCGTGGTTCTGCCCGGTGTGCACGAGGACGTGGTCGCAGGTGGCTTCGAGCAGGTGGATGACCTGGGAGAGTCGGATGATCTCGGGGCGGGTCCCGACGATGGTGAGCACCTTCGTGCGGTGCGGCTTCAGCTGCGTGGTCATGCTGGTTCCTGGTGAGTGTCGGGTCGAGCGGGGTCGAAGAGCTCGTCGGCCCAGAACACGGTGACGAGGGGGACGTCACCGGTGTTCGTGACGGAGTGGGCCCAGAGGGTCGGCATGTCGACGGCGACCGGTTCGTCGCCGGTCACGCGGATCACCTGGCGCTCGTCCGTGAGCACGCGGCGGAGGACGATCTGCGCCTCGCCCTGGACGACGACGAAACGCTCGACCTTGCGGCGGTGGAAGTGGTCGCCGCGGGTGACCCCGGGCAGGGTGGTGGACATCGAGGTCTGTCCTGCGCTGCCGTGTGCGCGGACGAGTTCGGTGAAGGAGCCGCGTCCGTCCACGGCCGGGCCGAGCCGGTGGACCGGGTCGAGCGCGAAGGCGTACGAGCGGTAGGTGTTGAAGAGGTCACGGTCGAAGGCGTTGCGGAGGACCGGGAACTCACCACGTCGGTACGGGGTCGCGAGCGCGCCGATCCGGTCGGCGAGCTCGGGGATCGCCAGCGTGGTGCCGCGGCGTCGGAGCTCGGCCTGGTCGATCATGCCCGCGAGCGCCTCGCCCACGTCCTGCGCGTGGACGAAGGTCCGGATGTCGGTCGAGTCCACCTGCGGCTGCTCTCCCCGGGCGATGCGGTGGCAGAAGGTCAGTGCGACACCGTTGTGGTACGGCGTCCCGTGCTCGCCGAAGACGTTGTCGATGACGACGTCGACGTACTCGGCACCCCATCGTGCCGCCGCCGCGGCCAGGACCTCCCCGGCTCGGGCCTTGCCCTCCGTGTACGGGGTCGTCCCGCTCATGCCGGTGTTCGCGTAGACGACACGGCGGGGTCGCGCCACGGCGCGTTCGAGCGCCGCGACGAACCGTCGGGCGAGCTCGGTGTTGCCGTCACGGACGTCCTGCTCAGGACCGCGGGAGATGCCGGCGACGTGGATCGCGGTCTCGATCGAGCTCCCGTCCGCTCCCGCGCCCTCGACCACCGGGACCGTCGCGCGGAGGTCGACGTCGCGCCAGGACCGCCCGTGCGCGTGCAGCACCGTTCGGAGGTGCCACCCGACCAGACCGCCCCGACCGCTGATCGCGATCACGCGGCCACCCCGACCACGTGCCGTCCGGCGGAGGCCAGTTCGGCACGGATCTCCGGCAGCGAGAGCAGGAGCTGCTCGACACCGCACACGTCGAGGCGTTCGACCGAGTGCGAGTCGTACGCGAGACGCTCCGTCTGCATGAGGTCGCCCTCGTCGACGTAGGCGGAGTAGTTGAGGTCCCGGACGTCCGCGGGGATGCGGAAGTAGTCGCCCATGTCCTCAGCGCGGGAGAGCTCTTCACGACTCGCGAGTGCCTCGGAGAGCTTCTCGGCGTGCCGTGTCCCGATCACCCGGAACGGGTCTCCGTCGACCCCGAACAGGTTGGCCAGGGCGCGTGCGAGATCGCCGATCGTGCACGATGCGGCCTTCTTCACGAACAGGTCGCCCTGGTTCGCGTGGACGAAGGCGTGCTCGACCAGGTCGACGCTGTCGTCGAGCGACATCATGAACCGGGTCATCTCCGGGTTCGTGATGGTGAGCTGCTGTCCCCGCCGGATCTGGTCCACGAAGAGCGGGATGACCGAGCCCCGCGAGTACATGACGTTGCCGTACCGCACGCACGAGACGGTCGTCTCGGCGTCGTGGTTGTTGAGCCCGTAGGACAGCGCCACCTTCTCCATGAGCGCCTTGCTGATGCCCATCGCGTTGACCGGGTACACGGCCTTGTCGGTGCTCAGGCAGACGACCGACCGGACACCGGCATTGACCGCCTCGGCGACCACGTTCTGGCTGCCCAGCACGTTCGTCCGCACCGCCTCGAGCGGGAAGAACTCGCACGACGGCACCTGCTTCAGCGCGGCGGCGTGGAAGACGTGGTCCACACCGCGCATCGCGCGACTGACGCTCTCCGGCTCGCGGACGTCGCCCAGGTAGAAACGGGCGCGGGGGTCGTTCAGCTCGTTCCGGAGCTGGTCCTGCTTCGCCTCGTCTCGGCTGAGGATCCTGACCTCGCCGATGCCGCGGGCGAGCAGGCGTCTGGTGACGGTCTTGCCGAAGGAGCCAGTACCGCCGGTCACGAGGACGCGGGAGCCGATGAGGGAATCGGTGCTGATGGTCATGGTGGTGGTCCTGTCCAAGGTCGTGAATGGGTGGGGATCAGTCAGCGACACGGGCGCCGCGGAGCGGATGCAGATCGTGCTTCGTCAGCTCGGGGACGTCGCCGAGGTACCCGTAGCCGTACTGTGATGCCGAGGTCCTCGCCATGCTGATCGCGATGCCGAGCGTGTGCGCATCGGCACGTTCGAGGATCATGAGCGCGTCGCGGAGCTCGTTGGTGCGCGACTTCGCCGCCGCGGTCACGACGATCGCGCCGGAGGTCGCAGCAGCCAGGATCGCGGCATCCGTCACGGGGAGCAGCGGTGGGGTGTCGATGATCACGTAGTCGTTGTCCGCCGCGAGCGCAGCGAGGACCTCTGTCATGCAGGCCGATGCGAGGAGATCCGAAGGGTTCGGAGGGACTGGCCCCGTCAGCAGGACCTGACCCGTGGCGCCCCAGGGCTGTATGACGTCCTCGAGCTCGGCCCGCCCGATCAGGACGTCCGTGAGGCCGGCGTTGTTCTCGAGGTCGAGCCGCGTGGCGACCGCGGGGCGTCGGAGGTCGCAGTCGATGATCGCCACTCGGGCACCACCCTCCATGAGCGCTGCTGCCAGGTTGACCGCGGTGGTCGTCTTGCCTTCGTTCGCGTTCGCCGAGGTGATCACGAACAGGCGGCCCGTTCCCGTGCTGCCGAGGAACCGCAGGTTCGTCCGGAGTGCCCGGAACGACTCTGCGAAGGCGCTGCGGAGGTTGCCCTGGATGAACACCGGGGCATGTTCCAGGTCCTTCGACCGTGGCACGATCCCGAGCACTGGTCGGTCGGTGACGGACTCGACCTCGGCACGACCGCGGATCCGGGTGTCGAGGAGATCGCGGAGCAGGGCGCCGAGGACGCCCACGGCAGCACCACCGGCGATCCCGAGCAGCAGGGTCCGTGAGATCTGGGGGGACGCTCGGTCTTCGGGCGGGAGGGCCGGCTGGACCGTGCGGATGGAGACCGGGCTGGTACCGCCGGGTCCGGCCTGCTCGAGGTCGTCTGCTACGAGCGAGGTGAAGCTCGCGCTGATCGCGTTCGCGGTGGCCGCTGCTCGTTTCGCCGAGGTGTCGTTCACCGTGAGGGTGAGCAACACCGTGTCGTTGGGGGAAGTGGCGCGGACACGATGGGCGAGGTCCTGCGCCGAGATGTCGAGACCGAGCTCGTCGATGGCGGGCTGGAGGACGCGGGGCGAGGTGATGATGTCGACGTACGAGCGCACGCGCTGCTCTGCTGCATTGCCCCCCTGCACGAGGTCCGTCGCCGAGCCGGTCTCGGACGATGCCACGGTCACGTACAAGCGGGCGGTCGCATCGTACGTCGGGGTCGAGAGCACGAGTGCGGCGCATCCGGCGGTGGTCCCGAGGACGAGCCCGGCGAGGGCGATCGGCCACCGGCGCCGGAGGGAGTGGAGGAGGTCGGGGAGGTCCATGTGCGTCCTGTCTGCATCGGTCTGACCAGCATAGCATGCGATATGTAAAACTGAAATGCAAAAAGAGAAAGAGCCGGCCGAGCATGCTCGGCCGGCTCGTGGTCGTCGTCGTGGGTCAGTCGACGGTGTTGCCGGCACCCTGGTCGTCGACGGACGGCGCGTCACCGGTCACGTGGACCGCGTTGTTCGAGCCGAGCAGCGTGAGGGACTTGAGCGACGAGACGGTGATGTCGTTGTCGCTTCCCTCGACGACCATCGTGCGGGCCGTCCCGACGGTGATCTTGCCGCCGTCGGACGCCACCGCGACGGCGTCGCACTTCTTGATCTCGTGCTTGCCCGCGGTCCCGCTGATGACGGCCTGCTCGCCGTCGCACGCGTTCTCGTACGGCGCAGGTGTGTAGTCGCCCGCCGGCGCCGAGGCGGAGGCCGAGGCCGTCGGCTTCTCCGCAGCGTGGTCGGTCGACTCCCCACTGCAGCCGGTGAGGAGGAGCGCGGTGGCGCTGAGGAAGAGGAGCGCAGGTGCGATGCCTCGGATCTGCATGATCGGTCCTTCGGTGTTCGAGCACCCCTGACGCGGGGCGGGAGGGAAGCGTGGACAGGCGGCCGAGGCCGGCTGACGGTGGTCGTCAGCCGGCCCCGACCGGGAGTCACGGGGTGATGGTGAGTGGAACCCGGACGGTGTCGACCTTGCCGTCCGCGTCGTCCTGGACGACGCGCACGTTGTACGGCGTCGTGTAGGAACCCATCGGACGGTCGATCCGCCAGTTGCCGCGCGCGTCGGCGACACCCGTTGCGGGGCTGGCCGGGTTGTCACCCCACACGTAGACCGTGACCGTCGTCCCGGGCCGGGCGGTTCCGGTGAACGTCTGGACACCCGCTGCGGCGGTGCTGCCGGCAGTGGGGCTGGTCACCGTGAGGTCGGCCGGTGCGCCGAGCCACCCGTACGGAGCGACCCGGATGTCGTCCACCTGGTTCACGTGGCCGTCGACGGCGGGTTCCTGGCGGACGGCGATCCGGTCATAGCTCGTGTTCGCGAGGGCACGGCGGATGGTCCAGACACCGGTCTTGGCATGCGCCGTGGTCACGATGTCGTACGCAGCCACGCCCGGGTTGTCGAGGCCGAACGGGTTGAAACGGATCGTCGCGCCGGGAGTGGCCTTGCCGGAGAATGTCTGGTCACCGGGGTTGAAGAAGTCCCCGTCCTTGAAGTTCGTCAGCTGCAGGTCGCCCGGCTCGCCGATCTCCTTGTAGGGGCGGAGGTTCCAGTTGGTCAGCTCGTTCACGACGCCGGCCTGCGCGGTCTGCTTGACGGAGAACAGCGGGTAGCTCGTGTCACCGAGGGCGCGCTGGATCTCCCACTCACCGAACTGGTCGACGGTGGTGGTCAGGTTGTACCCGGCGTTCGCGGCGGAGAACCCGTGGACGTTCAGCGTGATCGTCGCACCGACGGTTCCGCGACCGGTGAACAGCTGCGGGCCGGGCACGAACGTGCCGTCCTTGACGTGCGAGCCGATCTGGACGGACTCGGCCGGGATCGGCGCCGTCGCGGAGAGCGTGTCGGTGGTGGTCAGACCACCCTTGGACTTCGCGGTCGCGGTGAGCTGGATCGCACCGGCACCGAGGCCCTTGAGGGTGCGGTCGAAGGTGCCGTCCTCGTTCGTGACCTCGAAGGTGTCAACGGTCTTGCCCCCGGTCGTGATCGACACCTGCGCACCCTTCGACGAGGTACCGGTGACGTCCATGGTTCCGTCGGTGAACGTCGCAGGGCCGTTCAACGACACCGCTGCGCCGAAGTCGGCCTCCGCGGCGGCGGTCTGCGTCCCCTCGATGCCCGTCTGCTCGATCGTCAAGGCGTGCTTGCCGGGGCCGATCGGGTCGATCGGCAGGGACCAGTCGCCGGTCCCGCTGGTGCCGGACACCTTCGTGGTGCCGAGGGTCGTGCCGTCCTCGTCCTTCACGGTGATCGTGGCGCCGGCAGCACCGGTGCCCGACACGGTGGCCTTCGCGGACAGGTCGTCCTCGTCGAACGCCACCGTCGCGGTCGGGGCGGTCACGTCGGACTTGCCCGGGTTGACGGTCACCTCGGCGGTGGTGACGTTGTTGCCCTTCGAGACACCGGCGACGACGAGCTGGTACTCGCGGTCCTCCAGGTCGTTCAGCACGATGCGGTAGCCGTTGGTCGCGGTCGCCTGGCCGAGGACGACCCGGGGGTTGCCCTTCTCGTAGACGCGGATGAGCGAGTTGGTCTGGGCAGTGCCCGAGACGACGAGCGGCTGCCCGGCGTCGAGCTCCGCGCCGTTCTCCGGGCTCGAGACGGCGACACCGGCGCCGTAGGGGATCGTGACGTCCTGCGGGGTCGCGTCCTCGTCGCGGATCTCCTGCGTCGCGGTGAGTTCGTAGTCACCCGCGGCGTTCGGGGCGTTGACGGGGACCTCGAAGGAGCCGTCCTCACCGGTCATGGTCGTCGCGACCTGCTTGGTGCCGCTCTTGACCTTGATGGTGGTGTTCTTGCTGGCCGAACCGGTGAGCTTGGCGACCGCCTCGACGTTCGCTTCGGAGAGCTCCGGCTGGACCGACAGTGGCGTGACCGGCAGGTCCACGTCGACGTCGCTCTCGGCGATGAGCTCAGCGCCGTTGTAGGCCTTGAGGTGCACCGACGTGTTGCCCAGCGCGAGGGCGCTGAGGGCCTGCGACCACTTGCCGTCCTTCGCGGCGGCGTTGTAGGTCTTCTTCTTGCTGTCCTTGTCGAGGTAGGTGACCTCGACGTCGGTCGCGTCGTCCGGCGCCGTGCCGTCGAGCAGGGCGGTGCCGGCCTCGAGGTCGACGTCCTGAATGTCGGCGCTCAGGCCGGCGAGGGTGGTCGGCAGATCGACGAAGCTGGCTTCTTCCCGCTGGGACGACAGCTCGAAGAAGGTGTCTCCACTCCGAGTCTCAAGGCTCGAGACCAACCACGGAGAACTGCTGATGAACCGCTGACTCTTGAGGGCTCCGTCTTCGATCGTCCACTTCAGCGCGTCGGTTGTGTTGCATGAGTTCATGATCGCGGCCGGCTGGGAATTGACCGTGGTGGCTCGCAAGCATGGGCTGCTGCTGGACCGGTCGGTTTTCAAGGTCCAGTAATCCGTGCCATCGACCGTCTCTGCGAAGTGAGCGGTCAAGGACAGCGCGTCCTGCTTCGCCTGGTCCAGGGTCGTCGCTGATCGCACCGTGCCCAGAGCAAACTTGTCAGCGAAGTAGTTGTACCCGGTCGGCGTCTTCGCGATGAGCTGGAGCGTTGCCCCCTCGTCGCCCACTTCGTACTCGTGCGTCGACGACGCCTTGGTCTCTGTCGCGGCGCCGGCCGGCATGATGCCGAACCCGAGTCCGCTGATGACGGTCGTCGCGGCCAGGACGCCAGCGCCCAGCTTCCCGACGGTCTTCTTCTTGGCCATCTGTGTGGTGTCTCTCTGTTCGTGACGGGACATCCCGGACCCCACGGCTGCGGAGTGTCGGGAGCGGATCAGGCCGCGACTCCGCGGCAGAGAGCAAATATATCACATCTGAATACGGAATAGCACTAGGGTCCTCCTGACCACGTTCCCTGAGGAAGAGGACATCGATGCACCGTCCACCCCTGATCCGCACCGCGACGCTCGCCGCCGTCGGCCTGACGATCGCTGCGCTGCTGACACCGGCGGCAGCGACAGCAGCGCCGACAGACCCGACGGCTCCGGCCGCGCCCGCAACACAGGCACCCGCCCCCCAGAGCCGCACCGTCGCCAACCAGCCCACCGGCGTCAGCCTCACCGCGATCGACTCCCGGACGTACCGCGTCACCGGCACGCCGCACTGCGGCCTGTTCGAGTCCCCGTGCCAGATCCACGTCGGCAACGTCGGCGGCGACTACCACTGGGACGGCGGGACGTCGACCGCGGTGTTCGCCAACTGGCGCTACGGCGAAGCGAAGACCCCGGAGTTCTGGACCTACGGCTGCACGCTGTTCGGCTGCAAGGACTCCGCGCACGTCCGGGGCAACCCGGTCGTCCGTCCGTTCCCGGACCAGAAGCTGACGGCGAGCGTCGTGCGGCAGGACGACGCGCAGCGGACCGTGACGGTCAGCGGCAACGCGACCGGCGGCGCCGAGGTCCGCCGGAACGACAACCGGATCGCGACGGCGACGTCGGCCGACCCGGGGGTCTGGAGCGCGACGGTCTCCGGGCTCTCGGTCGGCTGGAACACCCTCGTGTTCGAGCAGTACGTCCGCGGCACCTACAAGGGCCAGGCGCTCGTCTCGGTCCAGATCGCTGCGCCGACCCAGCCGGAACGCATCGTGGGGGACAGCGGCAGCGCCACCCTCGAGCGGGCCGCGACGACCCCGGTGTCGGCGTCCTTCACCCCGCGCTCGGCCTTCTCGACGCCGTCCGGGTCGATCGAGTTCCACGCCCCGGCGGGCACCACATTCGCGACGGGCCAGGACCGACAGCGCGGGCAGCGGTTGTCGGGCGGCTCGTGGTCGGACTTCAGCGGGGACACCCTGGTGAGCGGTGTCCGGTCCGCGGACGGTCGGACCTACCGGTACTCCCTGGCGAACCGTGACTGGGGTGTCGCGAACGGCCAGCGGTTCCGCTTCACCATGGGTGTCGAGACACCACTGGGCATCACCCAGACCTCGAGCTCGATGACGGCTCGCCTGGTCGGGTCGATCGCCGCCGGGTCGTTCGACACCACGGCGACGGTCCGGACGACGGTGAACGACAAGGCCCTCACCGCGCGGGTGACGGACGTCGACCAGTCCGCGCGCAGTGCCACGCTCGAGGGCACCACGCCGGCCCGGACGACCGACCTCGAGATCACCTGGACACGCAACGGTCAGCAGACCACCCGGCGCATCCAGCCGACGAGCCCGGGAGCCTGGACGGCCGCGCTCGACGGGCTCGAGTACGGCGCGAACACGGTCCGGGTCGAGGCGTTCGCCAACACCACGTCGATCGGCTCGACGGACGTGCAGGTGGCGGTCCCGCGTCCGGACTTCAGCGCCACCGCCCGGTTCGATGACGACGTGGACGTCCCGGTCGTGGTCGGCGGCTCCGGTGCCACCGGGTCGACCGTCGAGTTGTCCGACGGGCAGACCAGCGTCGCCGTCGTCCCGGTGCGTGACGGACGCTGGGAGGTCTCGCTCCCCGCTCCGGACCGCGGTGGTGTGCGGACGCTCCGCGCCGAACAGCGCCAGGGCGGCCAGGTGACCGACCGGGCCGACGTGTCGATCGACTACGGCGCCGCCGTGCGGATCACCTCGCCCGGGGACGGCTTCATGGTCTCGCCGGTCTTCCCGGAGGTCCTGGTGACCGGTCGCGCAGCTGACGGGGCGATCGTCACCCTGACCGACCGGAACGCGCCGGGCGTCGTCCTCGGTCGGGCGGTGGCCCGTGATGACGGCACGTGGGCGATCAGGACGCCCGCCCTCGACGACCAGGACCACCTGCTGGTGGCTACGGCTCGTTCCCGTGGCGCGAACACCACGACGACGACGCTCTCCATCGTCGGTACTCCCTGACCGGAGGCCGTCACCAGGGTGCGCCGACCGGCTCCCGCGGGACCGGTCGGCGCACCCTGCTGGGAGTTCTCGGAGCGCTCGCTGAGGGGCGAGGAGTTGGATGGACGGCATGACCACCGTTCCGAACATCACGCTCAACGACGGACGCACGATCCCCCAGCTCGGCTTCGGCGTCTACCAGATCGATCCCGCCGAGACGAAGGCCGCGACCCTGGCCGCGCTCGAAGTCGGGTACCGCCACATCGACACCGCCGAGATGTACGGCAACGAGAAGGAGGTCGGCGAGGCGATCGCGGAGTCCGGCATCGACCGCTCCGAGATCTTCGTCACGTCGAAGCTCAACAACGGCTTCCACGCCCCCGAACTCGCTGCCGAGAACGGCAAGAAGTCGGCCGACCTGCTCGGCGGCTACACCGACCTGTTCCTCATCCACTGGCCCCTGCCGACCGTCTCGGACTTCGTCCCGACGTGGAAGGCCCTCGAGGAGCTCTACCACGCCGGCACCAGCCGCAGCATCGGTGTGAGCAACTTCCAGGCCCACCACCTCAACCGCCTCGCCGCGGAGACGACCGTCACCCCGGCCGTCAACCAGATCGAGGTGCACCCGTACCTCGCGCAGGAGGAGCTCCGCGCCTACGGCCGCGAGCACGGCATCGCCACCGAGGCCTGGTCCCCGATCGCACAGGGTCTCGTCCTCGACGACGAGACGATCGTCCGCATCGCGGGCGCCACGGGCAAGACCCCGGCGCAGGTCGTCCTCCGCTGGCACATCCAGCGCGGCGACATCGTCTTCCCGAAGTCAGTCACCCGTTCGCGCGTCGAGGAGAACTTCGCGATCTTCGACTTCGAGCTCTCCGACGAGGACATGACGGACATCACGGTGCTCGACAAGGGCCACCGCACCGGCCCGGACCCCGACACGTTCGACTACGTCCCGGCGTAGTCCGATCCGACACGACGAAGCCCCCGCACCGATCGGTGTGGGGGCTTCGTCGTGTCGAGCAGTGTCAGCCGGTGGCGACCGAGGCGGTCACCGTGAACTTCGCGGTGCGCACGACCTGTCGGGTCGGGCCGACCAGGCGTTCGAGGACCGGGCGGTACCGCAGGTGCGAGTTCCAGACGCACCACAGTTCGCCACCGGCCTGGAGGATCGTGGCCGCGTTCCGGAACATCGCCTCGGCCGCGTCGGTGCTCACCGTGGTGCCCTCGTGGAAGGGCGGGTTGCACAGCACGAGCTGGGCGCTCCCGGAGTCGATCTCGTCCCCGGCGTCGCTGCGGAGGACCCGGACCCGGTCGGCGACGCCGTTCGCCTCGGCGGTCGCGGTGGTCGAGGCGACCGCGGTCGAGGTGACGTCCGTCGCGATGACCCGGACGGCCGGCCTGCGACGTGCGAGCTCGACCGCGATGACGCCGTTCCCGCTGCCGAGGTCCACCGCGGTCCGGGCCGTGGGCACCGCGTCGTCCATCGCCTCGAGCAGCACCCGCGTCCCGAGGTCGAGTGATGCCCCGGCGAACACCCCACCGTGCGCAGCGATCGTCATGCCGAGTTCGTCGAGGTGCACGCGCCGGGGCCACGGAGCGGTGACGGCAGCGCGGGCAGCAGCGGCGGCGAGGGGGTCCTGCGCGACGAGCAGTCGGCTCTTGCCCCGACCGCGCGAGGCCGTGACGTCGCCGAAGTACCGACGGAGGACGTCGTTCTGCGACAGCGTCATGTGCTTGTTGACCCCACCGCAGAGCAGCACCACGTCGGGGGCGGCCCACCGCGCGACGGCCCGGGCGACCTCGTCCAGCCGGTCGTTCGACTTCGGCAGGCGGAGCAGCACGAGTCGGACGTTCCGGAAGGCGTCCTCGAGGCTCCGGGGATGGGTGAAACCACGGCGTCCGAACGTGCCGGCGGCGGCGCCGAGAGCCCGCTCGCTCGTCAGGGAGTCCTGCACGACACGGATGCCGTCGGCTCCGTGCAGGGACAGCAGCCCGAGCGTCAGGACGCCGTACCGGTCGTCGACGACCGCCACCTCGCCGGGTTGCCGGAGTGCGTCGCCGTGCACGTGCGGCGCCTCGTCGAGCAGGAACCGGTCCGTGCCGTCGATGGTCATCAGGTCCGGACCGCGGTCGGCGGGGGAACGGCGGAAGTGGTCCGCGAAGTCGAATGACGGCACGGTCCGAGGGTAACCGGGCCGGACTGGCATCCGGACCACACCACGGGGAGCAGTGGTATGTCACACGCGACACAGACCGTTCTGGACCCTACGCTCGTGAGTTCCCGGACCGTCCGGGCCTGGTCGAGCAGCGAGAGTGCCGATGTTCCCACCGCGACACGACACCAGGCCGCTGCTGCGCGACCTCGCCCGTGAGCGTCTGCGTGCCGAGATCATGAGCGGAGCGGTCGTCCCCGGGCAGCGGCTCGACGACCAGGAGCTCGCCGCGCGCCTCGGGTGTTCGCGGACTCCGGTGCGCGAGGCCTTGGCCGACCTGGCACACCTCGGGCTCGTCGAGCTCCGGCCGAACCGCTACACCAGGGTGGCGGTCCCCGCGCAGGAGGACGTCGTCCCGGCACTGCAGGCCCTCGGGCTGCTCTTCGGCGGTGTGGTCCGGATCACGGTGCCGCGACTGGGTGACCGGAGTCGCAGTGCGGTCTTCCGGCGACTCGGCGTGCTGCTCGACTGCCTCGAGGCGCCGTCGTGGCAGCCGGCTGCGGACGCGGCGACGCCGATCTACCGCACGTTCATCGACGAGTGCCGGAACCCGATGGTGACGGCGGCGCTCCGCGGCTCCCTCGACGGGCTGGTGTTCCGGCTCCGGCACCGCGACCTGCGATCGGCTCTGCCCTGGCCGGACATCCGGAACAGCCTCATCGCCCTGCGCGTGGCGATCGACGTCCGCGACGGTCGACTCGCCGAGCGGGCGACCTGGTCAGCGCACCTGCTGCCGGACCCCGCCGGTCCGGATCCGGACCGGGACGACGTCGGGTGTGATCGTGTGTGAGACGTGTCTGCGCATGACCGGTGGGTGCTCAGCGCTGCGGACGGTAGAGCACGACCGCGTTGTTGCGCTGCGGGCGGGCACCGGCGCGGAGGGAGACCGCGGCGCCGGTCGCGGTGGCGGCGAACACCCGGGCACCCGGTCGGCTGATGAGCTGGTCGGCGAGGGCGCGTTCGAGGTCGCGGACGCGGGCCCGCAGCAGGGTGTTCTCGTTCTCGAGCTCGAGCACCCGGCGGATGCCCTCGAGGGACACCCCCTCCGAGCCCAGTCGCGCGATCTCCCGCAGCTGGGTGATGTCGCGCATCGAGTACCGCCGGGAGCCGCCGCGGGTCCGACCAGGGACGACGAGCCCGAGCCGGTCGTACTGCCGCAGCGTCTGTGGGTGCATCTCCGCGAGCTCCGCCGCGACCGCGATCGCGAAGACGGGGGAGTGCTCGTCCAGGTCGGCCATCGGGCGCTCCTTCCGTCGGGTGTCGCAGGTGTCGGTGTCGATGTGGGCCGGCCGGGAGGCTCGGTGCCGGTTCCTGACGGAGCCGCACCGGGCCTCCCGGCCGGGTCGGACGCGACGCTAGCCGCGTGCCTTGGCGAGGAGGTCCTCGCGGGGGTCCTCGTCGGGCAGGGCGGCCGCGAGGGCGTCGAGCGCCTCGCGTGCCTTGTCCGACAGGTGGGACGGGACCGCGACCTGGACGGTGGCGAGCAGGTCGCCGGTGCCGTTCTTGGTCGCGACCCCGCGCCCCTTGACGCGCAGGACGCGCCCGGACGGCGTGCCCGGGGCGACCCGCAGCTTGACGGTCGGACCGCCGAGCGTCGGGACCTCGATCGTGGCGCCGAGCGCAGCCTCGACGAACGTCACCGGCACGTCGATCCGCAGGTTCAGGCCGTCGCGCTCGAACACCGGGTGCTTCCGGACGGTGACGGCGACCACGAGGTCACCCGCCTCACCGCCGTCGGGGCTCGGTTCGCCGCGCCCGCGCAGCCGGATCTTCTGGCCGTCGGCGACGCCCGCGGGGATGCGGACGTTCACCTGCCGGCCGTTCCCCTGTGCGAGCTTGACGGTGTCACCAGCGATCGCGGTGGCGAAGTCGAGGGTCGTCGTCGCGGTGACGTCGCGCCCCTTCGTCGGGCCACCGAAGCCGCGGAAGCCGCCGGTGTTCTGGCCGAAGCCGCCACCGCCGAACATGCCGCCGAGGATGTCCTCGAAGCCGCCGGCACCGCCGCCGCCCTGACCGAAGCGGACGCGCTGTCCGCCGCCGCCCTGGCCGCCGCCGAACATGCCGCCGAAGACGTCCTCGAAGCCGCCCTGGCCGCCCGGACCACCCGCGGTGAAGCGGGCGCCGGAGCCCATGGCGCGGACCTGGTCGTACTCCGCACGCTGCTCCTTGTCGGAGAGCACCGAGTACGCCTCGCTGAGTTCCTTGAACTTCGCCTCGGCGGCTGCGTCACCCGGGTTGGAGTCCGGGTGGTACTGCCGCGCGAGCTTCCGGTACGTCTTCTTGAGCTCAGCTTCGGATGCGTCCTTCGACACGCCGAGCACGGCGTAGAAGTCCTTGTCGAACCAGTCCTGACTGGCCACGGCTCACCTCCCTTCTTCCGTCGCCGGCGCTCAGGCCGGGACCGCCACCGCGACCTTGGCGGCACGGATGACGCGGTCGCCGAGCTTGTAGCCCGGCTCCACGACGTCCGCCACGGTCTGGCTGGTGGCGCCCGGCGTGGGCAACTGGACGATGGCCTCGTGCACGTTCGGGTCGAAGGACTCGCCCTTCTCACCGATCTGCACGAGCTTGAACCGGTCGAACCCGCCGCGGATCTTCTGCGCGATGACGTGCATGGGGCCGTCGGTCAGGTCACCGTGCGCCTCGGCACGGTTCAGGTCGTCGAGGGCGGGGAGCAGTGCCCGCACGACCTCGGCGATGACGACCTCGCGGTTGGCGTCCCGGTCACGCTCGACGCGCTTCCGGAAGTTCACCAGCTCGGCCTGCGCACGGAGCATGTCCGTCCGCATCTCGGCGACCAGGTCGCGGTCGGACGGCGAGAGCCGGTCCTCGGCGATGCCGGAGGCGGCATCGGCGAGGAGGGCTTCGTCCTCCGGGCTGAGGTCGTCGGCCGGACCACCGGCCGCGGGGCCGTCGACCGGGACCTCGACGTCGGGGCCCTCGGCCTCGATGAGGTCCTCGGGCTCGGTCGCGTTGGTGGCGTCGCCCTCGACCTGCGGGTCCTGGGCGTCGTCGACGTTGCCGTTGTCGTTGTTCGGGTCAGCCATCGGTTACTTCTTGTCCTTGTCGTCCTCGTCGTCCACGACCTCGGCGTCGACGATGTCCTCGTCGTCACCGGTGGCCTGGCCCTCGGCGCCCGCTTCCGGACCGGCGGCAGCAGCCGACTGGTCCTGCGCGTAGATGGCCTGGCCGATCTTGCCCTGGGACTCGTTGAGCTTGTCGAAGGCGGTCTTCACCGCATCGTCGTCGTCACCCGCGAGGGCCGACTTCAGCGCGTCGACGTCGGCCTGCACCTCGGACTTGACGTCCGCGGGGAGCTTCTCGTCGTTCTCCTTGATGAGCTTCTCGATCGAGTAGGCGAGCTGCTCGGCCTGGTTGCGACGCTCGCTGGCTTCGCGACGGGCCTTGTCCTCGGCTGCGTGCTCCTCGGCTTCGCGGACCATGCGCTCGATGTCCTCCTTCGGCAGCGACGAGCCGCCGGAGATGACCATCGACTGCTCCTTGCCGGTGCCCTTGTCCTTCGCGGACACGTGCACGATGCCGTTGGCGTCGATGTCGAACGTGACCTCGATCTGCGGGATGCCCGCGGGTGCCGGGGCGATGCCGGTGAGTTCGAAGGTGCCGAGCGGCTTGTTGTCGCGGGTGAACTCGCGCTCGCCCTGGAAGACCTGGATCGCGACCGACGGCTGGTTCGAGTCGGCGGTGGTGAAGGTCTCGCTGCGCTTGGTCGGGATCGCGGTGTTGCGGTCGATGAGCTTCGTCATCAGGCCGCCCTTGGTCTCGATGCCGAGCGAGAGCGGGGTGACGTCGATGAGCAGGACGTCCTTGCGCTCGCCCTTGAGGACACCGGCCTGCAGTGCGGCGCCGACAGCGACGACCTCGTCCGGGTTGACGCCCTGGTTCGGGGACTTGCCACCGGTCAGCGACTTGACGACCTCGGCCACGGCGGGCATGCGGGTCGAGCCACCGACGAGGACGACGTGCGCGATGTCGTTGACCGACACGCCCGCTTCCTTGATGACGTCGTTGAAGGGCTTCTTGGTGCGGTCGAGCAGGTCGGAGGTCATCTGCTCGAACTGTGCGCGCGAGATGGTCTCGTCGAGGTTCAGCGGACCCTCGCTGGTGAGCGTGAGGTAGGGCAGCTGGATGTTGGCGCTGAGCTGGCTCGACAGCTCCTTCTTCGCCTGCTCGGCGGCTTCCTTGAGGCGCTGCTTCGCGATCTTGTCCGTGGACAGGTCGACGCCGTGGTCGGCCTTGAACTTCTTGACCAGGTGGTCGACGATGCGCTGGTCCCAGTCGTCGCCGCCGAGGCGGTTGTCGCCGGAGGTGGCACGGACCTGGATGGTCGAGAAGTCGTCGTCCTTGCCCACCTCGAGCAGGGAGACGTCGAACGTGCCGCCACCGAGGTCGAAGACCAGGATGAGCTCGTCTTCCTTGCCCTTGTCGAGGCCGTAGGCCAGCGCGGCCGCGGTCGGCTCGTTGATGATGCGGAGGACGTTGAGGCCGGCGATCTCACCGGCGTCCTTCGTGGCCTGGCGCTCGGCGTCGTTGAAGTACGCCGGGACGGTGATGACCGCGTCGGTGACGTCTTCACCGAGGTACTGCTCGGCGTCGCGCTTGAGCTTGCCGAGGGTGCGGGCCGAGATCTCCTGCGGCGTGTACTTCTTGCCGTCGATGTCGGTCGTCCAGTCGGTGCCGATGTGGCGCTTGACCGAGGCGATGGTGCGGTCGACGTTCGTGACGGCCTGGCGCTTGGCGGTCTCGCCGACCAGGACCTCGCCGTCCTTCGTGAAGGCGACGATCGACGGCGTGGTGCGGAGGCCCTCGGCGTTCGCGATGACGGTGGGCTCACCGCCCTCGAGCACGCTGACGACCGAGTTGGTGGTTCCGAGGTCGATTCCTACTGCGCGTCCCATGGGACTCCCTTTCGGTAGTGGAGCAAAGTCTGCTCGGACTTGCGTCCGATGGACTCAACTCTACTCCGGGCTGGCTGGGCGTCAAGGCGGACAGCTGGGAAGTTGCGCCGAGCCGGCTCAAGTCCTGCTCGACGGTTGCATCGACCCGGGATCAGTCGAGTGCCGCGGCGATGTAGGCCGCCAACGCCTCGCCGTACGCGATCGCCGGGTCCGCCGCGGCGTAGGACCGCTCGGCGCCGTCGATCCGGGCGGCGACCGTGTGCACGATCCCGGCAGCGGGCGAGGTCGTCCGGGTCAGTCCGACGAACGCGGGCCCCAGCAGTTCGCGGAGCTGGTCCTCGCGCGGCAGCCAGAGCGACTCGTCCGCCGTCACCGAGTCGAGCGCCCACTCGGTCGTCCCGTTGAAGCCCAGGATCGTGCCGGTCGGGTGGTCGTGGCGTTCGACGGTCATCTCGGACACCGTGTAGACGTCCTCGTCGATGCCCGGCTTGTCGATCACGAAGCGGTCGCCGGTGTCCGGGTGCCAGCGGAGGCCGGCGTCACGCAGGGAGCGGGCGAGTTCGACGCTGATCATGCGCTCCACCCTGGCACTCGCGGGTGCGTCCCGGCCGGGAGGCCCGTGGCACGTCCGCGCACACCGCGCGCCCCGTGGACCGCGCGTCCACACCTCGGACCGGGATGCCGGGCAGCCGTACTAGCATCACCGAGCATCCCCACGCGCGACCGCCCGTCGGTCCGCGTGCGCGACGTGACGACGCCCGGGCGACCGGCGCCGTGCCTCCCGGCCGTGGACGACGAGGCGGCGGTGAGTCGGACGACGTCCCCGGACCGCGCTCGACGCGGACCGATCCGCCAGCAGAGAAGGACCCGCATGACCCTCGAACGCGAGGAACTCCGCGACGACTGGACCGTTTCGGCGGCCGAGGAGGGCGCGCGTGACGACCTGCCGCAGGCGGTGCGTGGCCGGGTCCTCCCGGCGACCGTGCCCGGTCAGGTGCACACCGACCTCGAGCGCGAGGGGCTGCTGCCGGACCCGACGTTCGACCGCAACGAGTCGTCGACCGCGTGGGTCGGGCAAACCGACTGGGTCTACCGACGGGTCGTCGACGTCGACCCACGCGGGTTCGAACGCGTCGACCTGGTCTGCGACGGCCTCGACACCGTCGCGACCCTGACGCTCGACGGCGTGCAGGTCGGGACCACCAAGAACATGCACCGTCGCTACCGATTCGACCTGCTCGACATGACCGACGGGACGAACGCGAACACCGACCGCGAGCTCGAGGTCCTGTTCGAGTCGCCGTACCGCGAGGCCGAGCGGGTCGCCGCCCGCGCCGGCACGATGCCCGGCCCGTACGACGAGCCGTTCCCGTACGTGCGGAAGCAGGCCTCGAACTTCGGCTGGGACTGGGGCCTGACGGCGGTCACGAGCGGGCCGTGGCGTCCGGTCGCGATCGAGCGGTGGTCGACGGCTCGGCTGCGGGACGTCCGGCCGCTGGTCGACGTCGAGGCGGGGGAGGGTGTGCTCGACGCCCACATCGCGTTCGAGCGCTCCGGCATGAACGACCTGGACCAGGACGGCGAGGACGACGACCTGGTGCTCGTCGTCACGGTCTCGGGCCACGGCACGAAGCAGCGTTCCCGGGTGAACGTGACGCCGAAGGAGGACGAGGCCGTCGTGACGGTCCGGATCCCCGAGGCCGAACTGTGGTGGCCGCGCGGGTACGGCCCGCAGCCGCTGTACGACGTCGAGGTGCACCTGCAGACGGTCGACGGCGACGTCCTCGACCGCACGTCCTTCCGCACCGGCTTCCGCTCGGTGCACGTGGACACGGCCGAGGACTCGGTCGGTCGGCCGTTCGCGATCCGGGTGAACAGCACCCTGATCGACGTGCGCGGGGTGAACTGGATCCCGGACGATGTCATCGTCTCGCGCGTGACGAAGGAGCGGTACGCCGAACGGCTCGACGCTGCCGTGGCGCTCAACACGAACCTGGTGCGGGTGTGGGGCGGCGGCGTCTACGAGTCGCACGACTTCTACCAGCGCTGCGACGAACTCGGGCTGCTGGTGTGGCAGGACTTCCTGTTCGCCTGCGCCGCGTACCCGGAGATCGAGCCGATCCGCAGCGAGGTCATCGCCGAGGCGCGGGACAACGTCGTCCGACTGGCCCGACACCCCTCCCTCGTGGTCTGGAACGGCAACAACGAGAACATCTGGCTGCACGACGCCGACGGGTGGGGCGAGGAGCTCGGCGACCGCGGTTGGGGCCTCGACTACTACCTCGACCTGCTGCCGACGATCGTGGACGCGGTCGACCCCTCCCGCTTCTACACCGTGGCATCGCCGTGGTCGGGGTCGGAGGCGCTCGCCGCGAACGACGTGGACCACGAGACGCACCACTCGTGGGACGTCTGGAACCGGGTGTCGGACGAGCACTACCGCGACTCGGTGCCGCGCTTCGTCTCCGAGTTCGGCTGGCAGGCGCCTCCCGCGTGGCGGACGCTCCGCGAGGCCGTCACGGACGACCCGATGACGCCGACCTCGCCCGGGGTCGTGCACCACCAGAAGGCCGACGACGGCATGGGCAAGCTCGCCCGCGGTCTCGAGCCCCGGTTCGGCGAGGGCTGGGACGGCGACCTCGACCGGTGGCACTGGCTCACGCAGCTGCAGCAGGCGCGCGCCATCGCGACCGGGGTCGAACACTGGCGGACGCACTGGCCGCGCACCACCGGCGTCGTCGTGTGGCAGCTCAACGACCTGTGGCCGGTGTCGTCGTGGTCGGCGATCGACTCGGCCGGACGCCGGAAGCCGCTCGCGCACGAGCTCCGTCGCCTGTACGACGACGTCCTGGTGGCGATCCGGCCGGTCTCGACCGTGGTCACCACGGTCACGCCGCTCGCGCCGGGCGCGGAGCGCGAGGACCCGACGGGAGGCGCGCACCCGCCGACCGCGCAGCTGCCGGTCCCGCAGTCGTCGGACCTCGACACCCCCGCCTCCCCGGTCGAGGTCGCCGTCCGATCGGCCCGGAACGGCATCGACTCGGTGGTCCGGGTCCGACGGGTCGACCTCGCCGGGCAGATCCTGGCCGAGGAGTACCTGCCGGTGGTGCTCGACGGCCCCGGGGTCGCCGTGGTCCGGCTGCCGGCCTCCGTCGGTGTCGTCGCGGACCCGCGGGGTGAGTTGATCGTGGCGGACATGGACTGGCGCCGTGCGGTGTGGACGCCGGCTCCCGACCAGGACATGCGTTGGCAGCCGGCGCACTACCGCGTGACGGTGTCGGACGAGCCGGACCGCTCCGGCGTCCGGATGGTCGTCGAGGCGGAGTCGCTCGTGCGCGACCTGCTCCTGCAGCCGGACCGGGTCTCGCCGACCGGCACGGTCGACCGTGGCTTCATGACGCTGTTGCCCGGTGAACGGGTCGAGTACCGCGTCGCCGGTGTGACCGAGGCGGACGCGGCGGCACTCACCGCAGCGCCGGTGCTCTGGACGCTCGACCGGGTCCTCGCCGACTGACCCGACAGCCCGCGCGGTGTCCGGCCGTCGACCCTGAACGAACGGTGTCCGTTGCGCCGCCCGCCTGTGATTCTCCGGCCCCGGCGGTTAGCATGGGTGGACCGCGGGACACCGCCGCACCGGTCGACGATGACCGGACCACGCGATCAGTCCCAGTACCGAAGGAGACATCATGTTCCAAGGCCTCACCGGACTCCACCTGGTGATCATCCTGGGCATCGTGCTGCTGTTGTTCGGTGCGACCAAGCTGCCGGCACTCGCGAAGGGCCTCGGCCAGTCGATCAACATCTTCAAGAAGGAGATGGACACCGACGACCGCAAGAAGCCGGCGACGCCGGACGTCACCGACGCGACGTCCTACGGTGCGACCGCGCAGCAGGCCGCTCCGGTGCAGCAGCCGGTCGTGAACCCCGGCCCCTCGGTGCAGTCGAACACGGTGCAGCCGAACAACGACTCGCGCACCCAGTAGCGCCTCCAGACCGCCGATCCATCGGCATCCCGGCCCCGGGACCGACAGCCCCCGTGCTCCTGCTTCCTCGCAGACCGCACGGGGGCTGTCGTCGTCCTGCCCGCCGCCACCACGGGCTGGCCGAGCGGCGCATGATGGCACCATGACGTCTGCCCCCGCCGCCGACCGGCCGGGAGGCACGGCACCCCTCCACGACGACCGCCGACTCGTGCTCGTGGTCGCGATCCTGTCCTCGTTCGTGGTCGGCCTGGACTCGAGCGTCGTCAACGTCGCCCTGCCCGCGATCCGCACGGAGCTCGGCGGCGGGCTGGTCGTGCAGCAGTGGACGGTCGACGCGTACCTCGTCACGCTCGGGTCGCTGATCCTCGTCGCCGGCTCGCTGTCGGACCTGTTCGGCCGCGTCCGGATCATCACGGCCGGGCTCGTCGTGTTCGGCATCGCCTCGGTGGTGTGTGCGGTCGCCCCGACCGGCGAGGTGCTCATCGTCGCCCGGGCGTTCCAGGGCGTGGGCGGGGCGCTCGTCACCCCGAGTGCGCTGGCCCTCATCGTCGCGGCGTTCCGCGGTGCCGTGCAGGCGAAGGCGATCGGCACGTGGACGGCCTGGTCGAGCGCGGCGTCGATCCTCGGCCCGGTCGTGGGCGGGCTCATCGTGGACGGCATCGGCTGGCGGTGGATCTTCGTCGTCACGGCGGTGCCGATCGCGGTGACGATCCCGCTGGTCCGGCGGATCTCGGGTGACGTCGTCGCGGGGGACCGGCCCCGGGTGGACGTGGTGGGTGCGGTCCTCGCAGTGGTCGGCGTCGGCGGGGTGGTGCTCGGGCTCATCGAGCAGGAACGCCTGGGGTGGGGCGCACCGGTCGTCGTCGCCGCGCTGGTCGTCGGCGCGCTGGCGCTGGTCGCCTTCGTGCCGTGGGAGCGCCGGGTGACGCGGACCTCCGGGTCGCCGCTCGTGCCGCTCGAGCTGTTCCGGGCCCGGAACTTCGCGGTCGGCAACCTCGCCACGCTGTCGATCTACGGCGCCCTCGGCATGGTCTTCTTCGTCGTCACGCTGTTCCTGCAGGAGGTCTGGGCCTTCCCGGCGTGGGTGGCCGGCCTCGCGACCCTGCCGCCGACCGTGGTGCTCCTGCTGCTCTCGACGACCGTCGGGGGACTGGCCGGGCGGTTCGGTCCGCGGTGGTTCATGGCGGCAGGCCCCGCGGTGGCTGCGGTCGGCGCGCTCCTCATGCTCACGGTCGGCGAGGACCCGAGCGGCTACTGGACGGCCGTGCTGCCCGGGCTGGTGCTCGTCGGACTCGGGATCACCCTCATGGTCTCCCCGCTGACGAGCGCCGTGCTCGGCTCGGTGCCGCAGCAGGAGGCCGGGGTCGGGTCCGCCGTGAACAACGCGGTCGCCCGGATCGCCGGCCTGGTGACGGTCGCGCTCGCGGGGGTCGTCCTCGGCGGCGAGGTGAGTGTCGGCGGCATCCACCGGGCGATGGTCGTGATGGCCGTCCTGCTCCTGGCCGGTGCCGTGGTGAGTGCCATCGGCATCGTGAACGTACGATCACCGGAAGCGGAAGAAACCAGCCCGTTGTAAAGTTGAGCCAGATGGACTCAAGGTGAGTCCGACGACTTCGTGACCACACGAGCGACGCAACGGAAAGGACAACGCATGGCGAACCTCCAGGGCGCCCCTGACTCGCAGGAGAAGCAGAAGACCGCCCTCGAGCAGTACGGCGTCGACCTCACCGCGGTCGCCCGCAGCGGCAAGCTCGACCCGGTGATCGGCCGCGACGCCGAGATCCGACGGGTGTCGCAGGTGCTCACCCGCCGCACCAAGAACAACCCCGTGCTCATCGGCGAGCCCGGTGTCGGCAAGACCGCCGTCGTCGAGGGGCTCGCGCAGCGCATCGTCGCCGGTGACGTCGCGGACTCCCTCAAGGACAAACGGCTCGTCTCGCTCGACATGTCGGCCCTCATCGCCGGCGCGAAGTACCGCGGCGAGTTCGAGGAGCGGCTGAAGGCCGTCCTCAAGGAGATCGACGACTCCGACGGCCAGGTCATCACCTTCATCGACGAGCTGCACACCCTGATGGGCGCCGGGGGTGGCGAAGGGTCCGTCGCCGCGTCGAACATGCTCAAGCCGATGCTCGCCCGCGGTGAACTCCGGCTGATCGGGGCGACCACGCTCGACGAGTACCGCGAGTACATCGAGAAGGACGCGGCCCTCGAACGACGGTTCCAGCAGGTCTACGTGGGGGAGCCGAGCGTCGAGGACACCATCGCGATCCTCCGTGGCCTCAAGGAGCGCTACGAGGCGCACCACAAGGTGACGATCAACGACTCCGCCCTCGTCGCGGCGTCGGCACTGTCCGACCGCTACATCTCCGGCCGCCAGCTGCCCGACAAGGCGATCGACCTCATCGACGAGGCCGCCAGCCGCCTGCGCATGGAGATCGACTCGAGCCCGGTCGAGATCGACGAGCTGAAGCGCAGCGTCGACCGGCTGCGCGTCGAGGAGTTCGCGCTGAAGCAGGAGAAGGACGACGCGTCGAAGGCCCGGCTGTCGACCCTCCGTGCTGAACTGCAGACCCGCGAGGAACGGCTCCGCGAGCTCGAGACCCGCTGGCAGGCCGAGCGCGCGTCCCTGAACCGGATCGGTGAGCTCAAGCAGCAGCTCGACGAGCTCAACATGCGCTCGCAGCGGGCCCAGCGTGAAGCCGACTACGAGACCGTGTCCCGCCTGGAGTACGGCGAGAAGCCCCGCATCGAGGCCGAACTCGCCGCCGCGGAGCAGGCCGGGTCCGCCGACCGCATGGTGAACGACAGCGTCACCGACGAGGACATCGCCGCCGTGATCGCGCAGTGGACCGGCATCCCCGTCGGCCGACTGTTGCAGGGCGAGACCGAGAAGCTCCTGCACCTCGAGAGCGAACTCGGCCGCCGGATCATCGGGCAGCGCACCGCCGTCACCGCCGTCTCCGAGGCCGTCCGACGCACCCGCGCCGGCATCTCCGACCCGGACCGGCCGACCGGCTCGTTCCTGTTCCTCGGCCCCACGGGCGTCGGCAAGACCGAGCTGGCGAAGGCGCTCGCCGAGTTCCTGTTCGACGACGAGAAGGCCCTCGTCCGCATCGACATGAGCGAGTACGGCGAGAAGCACTCCGTCGCGCGGCTGATCGGCGCCCCGCCGGGCTACGTCGGGTACGAGGCCGGCGGGCAGCTCACCGAGTCCGTCCGCCGTCGGCCGTACTCGGTGATCCTGCTCGACGAGATCGAGAAGGCCCACCCGGAGGTGTTCGACGTCCTGCTGCAGGTCCTGGACGACGGGCGGCTGACGGACGGTCAGGGTCGGACCGTCGACTTCCGGAACACGATCCTGGTCCTCACCTCGAACCTCGGCTCCCAGTTCCTCACCGACCCGGCCCTGACGCCCGAGCAGCGCGAGAGCGGTGTCCGCGAGCTCGTCCAGCAGGCGTTCCGGCCGGAGTTCCTCAACCGGCTCGACGACATGGTCGTGTTCCAGGCGCTCAGCCCGGAGGACCTCGGCCAGATCGTGTCGCTGTACGTCGACCGTCTGGCGCGGCGGCTGTCCGGGCGCCGGCTCGACCTCGCGGTCACGCCCGACGCCCGTGCCTGGCTCGCCGAGCGCGGGTACGACCCGGCGTACGGGGCCAGGCCGCTCCGCCGGCTGATGCAGCGGCAGATCGACGACCAGCTCGCCCGGGCCATCCTGGCCGGGGACGTGCGGGACGGCGACACGGTGCGCGTCGACGTCGCGGGTGACGGGCAGGCGCTGACGGTCGAGCCGTTCGCGCTGGCCGAAGGCGAGCTCGTCGAGGAGTAGGCGCGGTCAGGCGTCGGACGGGAGGCCCGTGGCCGGTTCCTGGGGGCCGGCCACGGGCCTCCCGGCTAGCGTCGGCGACATGCCCGAGATCAAGGCCCTGCGCCGCGTGACCGAAGCCATCGAGCACGCGAGCGTGCTCGATGCAGCCGTCGACTTCGACCGGAAGGTCGTCACCGCGTTCGCCCGCCCGCGGGCCGTGCGGCAGCTCCTGCACGGGGTGCCGTTCGGGCACCCGATCCACCCGCTGATGGTGCAGGTGCCGCTCGGTGCCTGGATCTCGGCCGCCGTCCTGGACCTGATCGGCGGGAAGGGCAACCGGAAGGCCGCGACGACCCTGATCGGCGTCGGCGTCGCCTCGGCCGGCAGTGCGAGCGTCGCCGGGTACGTCGACTGGTCGGAGCTGGACCGCGAGCAGCTCCGGACCGGGTGGGTGCACCAGGCCGTGAACTGGGTCGGAATCAGCCTGTACGGACTGTCCTGGCTGCAGCGGAAGCGCGGCGACCAGGCGTCGGGGAAGCTCCTGGCCTTCGCCGGACTCGGCGTCGTGAGCGTCGGCGGGTACCTCGGCGGGCACCTGGCCTACCGGCAGCGTGCCGGGGTCAGCGATGCCGGCGAGGTGCCGTTCGACAAGTGATCGCCCGCGCCTGATCCTCTCAGCTGATCCACCGGTACATCACATGCAATGGGAGCATGCGTGTACTCGTGGTGGACGATGAACCCGCCCTCGCCGACCTCGTGGTCCGGGGGCTCCAGCGGCAGGAGATGGCCGTCGACGTCGCGTACCGGGGCGACTCGGCCGACGAACTGCTGAGCGTCAACGACTACGACGTCGTGGTGCTCGACCGGGACCTGCCCGGACTGCACGGGGACGAGGTCGCCCGGCGGATCGCGGCCCGGGGGTCCCTGACCCGCATCCTGCTGCTGACCGCGGCGACCTCGTTGACCGACCGGGTGAACGGACTCGAACTCGGCGCGGACGACTACCTGACGAAGCCCTTCGAGTACCCCGAGCTGGTCGCCCGGGTGCGGGCACTCGGCCGGCGGGCGGTCGCCCCGGTCGCTCCGGTCCTCGGGCGTGACGGTCTGGTCGTGGACACGAACCGGCGGATGGCGACCCGGGACGGCAAGCCGCTCGACCTGACCGCGAAGGAACTCGGGGTCCTCGAGGTGCTGCTCCGCGCGGACGGCCGGGTGGTCTCCGCCGAGGAGCTGCTCGAGAAGGTCTGGGACATGAACGTCGACCCGTTCACGACCGCGGTCCGGGTGACGATGTCGAAGCTGCGGCGGAAGCTCGGGGCACCCGACCCGATCCGGACCGTGCCCGGGCAGGGGTACGCCCTGTGAGCCGAGTCTGGAGTCTCCGGACCCGGACGGCCCTGGCGTTCGCGCTGACGTCGATGGCGTTGACAGCGGCGGCGATCGTCTTCGTGACGCTGGGCTCCCAGCACGCGATCGCAGAGGTCGTGGTGGCGGACGCTGCGGGCGGTGTCGCGATCTCACCCGATGCCTCCAGCGCTCCCCTCCGGACGACCGGGCCGGCGCCCGACGGTGCCGCCGGACCCGGTGGGATCGCGATCGTGTCCCGTGTCGCCGCACTGCAGTGGCAGTGGTCGGCACTGGGCATCGCCGGCGCCGGGGTCGTCGCCGGGCTGACCGGGTGGCTGCTCAGTCGGCGGATGCTCGCGCCGCTCGACCGGATCGCCGGAACGGCCGAGCGGATCTCGGCGTCGACGCTGCACGAACGGATCGACCTGCACGGACCGGACGACGAGCTCCGCCGGCTGTCGCGGACGATCGACGGACTGCTCGACCGACTCGAGACGGCCTTCGCCAGCCAACGACGGTTCGTGGCGCAGGCGTCGCACGAGCTGCGCACCCCGTTGGCGGTCCAGCGGGCGGCGATCCAGATCGGGCTGCACGACGACGCCGACGCGGTGGACCTGGCCCGGGCCCGCGCCGAACTGCTCGAGCAGAACCGTCGGACCGAGCACCTGGTGGAGTCGTTGCTCGTCCTGGCCGAGGCGGAGCGCGGGCTCGACGGGCGGACGGTGGACGTGGACCTCGGCGTCCTGGCCGGTGCGGTCGTCGACGAGGCCCAGGCGGCGGCACGCGAGGCGGGCGTCCGGCTGCACTGCAAGGTATTCGGTGCCGGTGCCGGTGCCCGTGCGGTCCGGTGCGAGCCCGTGCTCACCCGGCAACTCGTCCACAACCTGGTGGACAACGCGATCGAGTACAACGGCCCGGGCGGCCACGTCGACGTCGAGGTCGACGGCACGGTGCTCCGGGTCCGCAACACCGGGCCGGAGCTCGACGTCGCGCTCGTCCCGACCCTGACCGAGCCGTTCCGACGCGCGAGCGCTGCTGCCGGTGGACGGCGGCACAGCGGGCTCGGCCTGTCCATCGTCGAGGCCGTCGCGCAGGCCCACGGCTGGCGGGTGTCCTTGACGGCTCGACCGGGCGGCGGACTCGTCGCCGAGGTGGACGTCTCGCCGAGGTGAACGTTTCGCCGATGTGACCTGCGCGGTACGCCCGGCGAAACACGGTGTCCGGTGTCCTGGATGCATGCACACCACGACACGCACACGAACCAGCGCGAGGACCCGGCTGCTCCTCGCGACCGTCTCCGGAGCCGTGCTCCTGGCCGGACTGACCGCCTGCTCGGACGGGACGCCGCCGAACGGTGACGGGGCAACCGCAGCGGACGGTCCGGGCATCGGCGCGCAGTGGGGCTCCTGCATGCGGGCCGCGGGCTTCGACGTGCAGGACCCCAGCGACGACCAGGTCCGGTCGGGAACCGCCCTGGCCCCGGAGACCGGTGACCGCGAGGCCTTCGCGACGGCGGCGTCGACGTGCTCCGCCGACCTCGGCGTCGAGCAGGTGGACTCCGCCGAGAAGGACAGGTGGACACGGGAGTACGCCCGCGTCGCGTCCTGCATCCGCGACGAGTACCCCGACTACCCGGAGCAACAGCCCGGCGGCCTGTCGTTCAACCCGGAGGACTACCCGCGGGCGCTGGAGGACGGGTTCCAGGAGCGCGCCGACGAGTGCCTGGCGGAGTTCTCGCCCGACACTAAGTCCCAGCCGGTCGGCTGACCGCCGCCCGCCACGACCATCACGACCACGAGGAACACATGATGACCAGACGACCCACCCTGATCGCCGTCACCGCGGCGGTGCTGCTCCTGCCGGGGCTGCTGACCGCTTGCTCGTCCGGCTCCGACGACTCCACGACGACCGGCGCGGCGCCGACCCCGGTCAGCGAGCGTGCCGGCGAGGTCGGCTCGTGCATGCGGGACAAGGGGTACGACTTCGACGACTCTGCGCTGACCGGCGGCGACTTCACACTCGCTGCCCCGGAGGGTGTCGATCCCCAGCAGTACGCCCAGGACCTCGGTACGTGCAGCGGCAACCCGGACACCGGCGGCGTCGACGTCGGCGACGTGCCGCCGGGGCCCGAGGACCTGGCGTTCGCGAAGTGCATCCGGGACAACGGCTTCGACGACTACCCGGACGGCGCAGAGGCGCGGCGTGACTACCACCCGCGTGACGAGTCCGCCTTCTCCCAGGTCGAGACCACGTGCGTCACGACGGCCTACGGCGACCAGTCGGAGCCCCAGAAGGCGGGTCCGCGGTGAACCGGCGCCGCACCACCCGGATCACGGTCACGGCCGCGTGCCTGGTCGCCGTCCTCGGCGCCGGAGCCGCGACCTGGGCGCTCCTCGACCCGCCGACCTCGAGCCAGGCGGCCGAGACGGACACGAGCACGGACGCGGGAACGTCGACCGGTACGGTCACGAAGGGCGACCTCGTGGCGTCGAAGACCATCGCCGGCACGCTCGGGTACGGGGCCCCGGTCGCCCTGCCCGGCGCGGCCTCCGGCACGCTCACCTGGTTGCCGAAGCCCGGGCAGGTCATCCATCGTGACGACCCGCTGTACGCCGTCGACGAGCGACCGGTCCGGGCGATGCACGGCAGCACTCCGCTCTGGCGCCCACTCGCCGTCGGGACGACGGGCGCCGACGTCCAGCAGCTCAACGAGAACCTGGCCGCGCTCGGCTACGACGTGGCGCAGGACGGCGTCTTCGGGCGCCGGACGCTGGCCGCCGTCCGGCAGTGGCAGCGGGACCGAGGGCTGCCCGTCACCGGCCGGATCACGGCGGACCAGATCGCCTTCGTCGACGGGGACGTCCGGGTGGCCGGGGTCACCGGGCAGCTCGGGCAGCCGGCCGAGGGGGAGACCGAGGTGCTGCAGACGACGAGCACGAAGCGCGTCGTCACCGCCACCGTGCCGCAGCGCGACGCCGAACAGGTCGCCGTCGGCACCGCGGTCCAGGTCGTCGTGAACGGCGCCGGGGGTCCGATGCCGGGCGAGGTCGTCGACGCCGTGCCGACCGAGTCCGACGACGGTGCCCAGGACGTGGCCGTCACGGTGGCGTTCGACGCCGGGGACCGGAAGCTGCCGTCCGCGGCCTCGGCCCAGGTCACCGCTCGGAGCGAGACCGCGCACGACGTGCTCTCGGTGCCGGTGTCCGCGCTCGTGGTCGACGGGGGCGACACCGGGCCCGCCCCGCAGTACGCGGTCGACGTGCTCCGGCCCTCCGGTGAGCCCCACCGGGTGCGCGTCGAGGTCGGCCTGGTCGCCGACGGCCGCGCCCAGGTCACCGGCGACGTCCACGAGGGCGACGAGGTCGTGGTGCCATCGTGAGCGTCGCAGCCGTCCTCACCCCGGACGCCCCGGACGACCGGGTGCAGCCGGTGGACGACGTGGTGCTGTCCCTCGACGACGTGTCCCGGAGCTACGGGGACGTCCAGGCGCTCCGCGGGGTCTCGCTCGAGGTCCGTCGCGGGGAACTCGTCGCCGTCGTCGGACCCTCCGGCTCGGGGAAGTCCACGATGCTGAACATCGTCGGCACCCTCGACCGCCCGAGTTCCGGCACGATCGCGATCACCGGCCAGGACGTCGGCACGATGCGCGACGACGACCTCTCCGCCCTGCGCGCCGAGCACATCGGGTTCGTCTTCCAGCACTTCCACCTGCAGGCGGGAGCCACCGCGTGGGAGAACGTCGCGGACGGCCTGCTCTACTCGGGTGTCCCGCGTCGGGAACGGCACGACCGAGCCGTCACCGCCCTGGGCCGGGTCGGGCTGGGGCACCGGGTCGACCACCGCCCCGGGCAGCTCTCCGGCGGTGAGAAGCAGCGCGTCGCCATCGCCCGTGCCCTGGTCGGGGAGCCGACCGTGCTGTTGGCCGACGAGCCGACCGGCGCGCTCGACACCGCGTCCGGTGCGGCGATCGTCGCCCTGCTCCGCGAACTCAACGCCACCGGGACGACGGTGCTCGTCATCACGCACGACCTGGACCTCGCCGCCTCCCTGCCGCGGCGGGTCCGGATGCGCGACGGGCAGCTCGAGAGCGACAGCGCGGACCGTGCCGGCGGCCGCAGCGCCGGCGGCGGCAGCGCACCGACCGGAGTCGGCCGGTGAGCGCGCGGCGCACCCTCGGCCCGGGTGACCTGCTCCGGCTCGGCGTCTTCGGCCTCCGCACCCGGCCGACCCGCGTGGTCCTGTCGGCCCTCGGCATCGCGATCGGCATCGCGGCGATGATCGCGGTCGTCGGCATCTCGTCCTCGAGCAAGGCCGCCCTCGACCGGGTCCTCGACACCCTGGGCACCAACGTCCTGACGGCGACCCAGGCGCAGGGCTTCACCGAGGTCCCACCCCTGCCGGAGACGGCGGTCGCCTCGGTCCTCCGGCAGGACCCGGTGCTCGACGCGGCCGGGGTCGGCGCCGTCACCGACGGCCGTGTCTACCGCAACCCCTTCATCCCCGCAGCGGAGTCGAAGGGCATCGGCATGCTCGCCGCCTGGGGAGACGTGCCCGAGGTGCTCGGCGGGTCGGTCGCCTCCGGCCGCTGGCTCGACCCCGCAGCAGATGCACCTGCCCAGGTCGTGCTCGGGTCCGCGGCGGCACGCAACCTCGGCATCGACCGGGTGGACGCGAGCACCCGGGTGTGGACGGGGGACCGGTGGGTGCAGGTGGTCGGGGTGCTCGAGCCGTTCGGCCTGGCCGCCGACCTGGACAACCAGGTGTTCGTCCCTCGCGGGTTCGCGGCAGCGCTCGGCTTCGACGGGCACCCGACCGCCGTCTACACCCGGGTCGACCCGGACGACGTGGCACGCGCCCGCGAGGTCCTGGCCGCCGCGATCAGCCCCGGCACACCCCAGGACGTCGGCGTCACGCGTCCGTCGGACGCCCTGGCCGCCAAGAACGCCACGGACGACTCGTTCACCGGCCTGCTCGTCGGGATCGGCGGGGTCGCTCTGCTCGTCGGCGGCATCGGCGTCGCGAACACGATGGTCATCACGGTGCTCGAACGCCGGGCGGAGGTCGGTGTCCGACGGGCGCTCGGTGCGCGGCGGGCGGACGTCCGCAACCAGTTCCTGGTCGAGTCGCTGCTGCTGTCCTTCCTGGGCGGGGTCGCCGGGGTGGTGATCGGTCTGGGCGTGACCGTCGCGTTCGCGCTCAGCCAGGGCTGGCCGGTGGCGACTCCGCTCTGGGCGGTCGCCGGTGGCCTCGGCGCGACCGTCGTGATCGGCGGGGTCTCCGGCCTCTACCCGGCCAGCCGGGCGGCGAAGATCCCCCCGACCAGTGCGCTCGCCGCGGTGTGACGCGAGCGCGCTGGCCGCGGTGTGAACCCGCGGACGCGCTGGCCGCGGTGTGACGCGAGCGCGCTGGCCGCGGTGTGACGCGAGCGCGCTGGCCGCGGTGTGAACCCGCGGACGGGAGGCCCGCAGCCGGTCCGGCGGACCGGTGGCGGGCCTCCCGTCCGTCCCCTGCGCGCCGGCGCGCACCTGCGATCGTGTTGGTTCGACCGCGGAACAGTTGCGTTCGTGTGGGGTTCGGACGTACAGTTCTCGAAACCCACGCGAACGAAGGAGTTCGGGCATGTACGCAACCGAGCGGCACGAGGCCATCACCGCCGCCCTGCAGTCCGCCGGGCGCGTCTCCGTCGCCGACCTGGCCGACCACTTCGACGTCACGACCGAGACCATCCGTCGCGACCTCGGCGCCCTCGAGACCGCCGGCCTGCTGCGCCGGGTGCACGGCGGAGCGGTCCCCGCCGAGCGCTCCAGCCTGGTCGAGCTCACCGTCGCCGAGCGTGAGGGCCAGCACGGCTCCGAGAAGACCGCGATCGCCCGGGCCGCCATGCGCCTGGTGCCGCCGACCTTCACCGGATCGATCGCCATCGATGCCGGCACCACCAGCGGCGCGGTCGCCACCGAGCTCGCCCGCTGGGAACCGGCCACCGCGGGGGCCACGATCACCGTCATCACGAACTCGGTGCCGATCGCCGCCACCCTGCAGCACAGCGAGCACGTCGAACTGCACTTGCTCGGCGGCCGGGTCCGCGGGGTCACGAGCGCCGCTGTCGGCACCGCGACCGTCGACCAGATCGGCGCCCTCCGCCCCGACGTCGCCTTCATCGGCACGAACGGCCTGTCCGCCGGCTTCGGGCTGAGCACCCCGGACGAGTACGAAGCAGCCGTCAAGGCCGCGTACGTCCTGGCCGCCCGCCGGAGCGTGGTCCTCGCCGACGCGGCGAAGCACGGGGTCGAGGCCCTGATGCGCTTCGCCCGTCTCGACGAGATCGACACCCTCGTGACCGACCAGGTGCCGCCGGCCGACCTCGGCGGAGCACTCGCCGACGCCGACGTCGAGGTGATCGTCGCATGAGCACCCCGACCATCCCGCAGCCCCGGCGCCCGATCGGCGGGCGCATCGTCACCGTCACCCCGAACCCGTCGCTCGACCGCACCATCGAGCTCGCCGGGGAGCTGCAGCGCGGCGCCGTCCAACGAGCCACACGGTCGACGGCCGAGCCCGGCGGCAAGGGCGTCAACGTCTCGCGCGTCGTCGTCGCCAGCGGCGGGGACACCGTCGCGGTCCTGCCCGGCGACGAGCTCGACCCCGTCCTCGTCGGCCTCGCGACCCGGGGCATCCCGACCGCCGCGCTGCCGATCGGTGCGGCGCTCCGCTCGAACGTCACCGTGACCGAGCCGACCGGCACCACCACGAAGCTCAACGAGCCCGGCCCCTCGCTCGTCGACCGCCTGGACGACCTCGCCGACCTGGTCGCCACGACCGCCGGTCCGACCGCGACCGGCCCCGCCGCACGCTGGGTCGTCCTCGCCGGGTCCCTGCCGCCGGGTCTGCCCGACGACGCCCTCGCCGTGCTGGTCCGAGCCGTCCGACAGCGCCACGGCGACGACGTCCGGATCGCGGTCGACTCGTCCGGCGTCCCGTTCACCGCGCTGCTGCAGTCCGGCGAACGGATCGACCTGGTCAAGCCGAACGCCGAGGAGCTCGCCGAGGTCGTCGGCGGCGACCCGGAGCAGTACGAGCAGGACCCGGAGCGCGCCGCCGCCGCAGCCGCGCGTCTGCGGGAGCGCGGCGTCGACACGGTCCTGCTGACCCTGGGCAGCGCCGGGGCCGTCCTGGTCGACGGCACCGGTTCGTGGACCGCAGCCGCACCGCGGATCACGGCCCGCTCGACCGTCGGTGCGGGGGACTCCTCACTCGCCGGGTACCTGCTCGCCGAGGTCGCCGGCGCCACACCCGAGCGCCGACTGGCCCAGGCCGTGGCCACCGGAGCCGCCGCCGCCGGACTGCCCGGCAGCGACGTCCCGGCCCTCGACGCCACCGATCCGGACGCGATCGTCGTCCACCGCCTCGGTCCACCGGCCAGCCCGGTCGGGCCACCGCCGACACCGCCCGGTGCATCCGCACCGACGCCGGTCGGCGAGACCGTCCCCGTCCCGCACGGCGCCTGACCACCCGGTCCGTCGTCCCTCCCGATCGTCCCGGTGCCACCCGTCCCGGTCCGACCGTTCCGTCCCCACCAGCACAGCCCCCGGCGCCCCGCGCCACTTGCGAAGGAGCAACCCATGTCCGCAGCGCACAGCACCGGCACCAGCGCCGGCAACGGCGCCGACCTGATCGGCGTCGACCTCGTCGGCCTCGACGAGGACCTCGGTGCCACCTCGGCCGACGTCATCCGCGTCCTGGCCGACCGCATCGCCGCGACCGGTCGAGCCGCCTCCGGTGACACCCTCGCCGCCGACGCGATCAAGCGCGAGGCGAGCGTCGGCACCGGCGTCCCGGGCGGCATCGCCATCCCGCACGCCCGGTCCACGTCGGTCACCACGCCGACGCTCGCGTTCACACGCCTGGCCCGGAAGGTGCCGTTCGGCGCCCCGGACGGCGACGCCGACGTCGTGTTCATGATCGCGGTGCCGGACGGGGCCGACAAGGACCACCTCACCGTCCTCTCCACCCTCGCCCGTGCGCTGATCCGCGACGACTTCACGGCCGCCCTCCGCGCCGCGGCGAGCCCGCAGGAGATCGTCGACCTGGTCGACCGCGAGGTCAGCGGCGAGGTCGCCGCAGCCGGCGTCGGGACCGGGGGACGAGCCTCCAGCCCGTCGACCACGGCCGCTGCCGGTTCCGACACCCACGTCGTGGACAGCGACACCTCGGCCGCCGGCGGCCGCCGCAAGGTCATCGTCGGTGTCACCGCCTGCCCGACCGGCATCGCGCACACCTACATGGCCGCCGACGCCCTCGTCGCCGCTGCCCAGCGCGCGGGTGCCGAGATGCACGTCGAGACGCAGGGGTCCTCCCAGGTGGAGCCCCTCGACCCGGCGCTCATCGCCCGCGCCGACGCCGTCGTGTTCGCGGTCGACGTCGACGTCCGCGACCGCAGCCGGTTCGCCGGCAAGCCCCTCGTCTCCGGACCCGTCAAGCGTGGCGTGGACGAGCCCGACGCGATGATCGCCGAGGCCCTCCGCGCCGCCGACGACCCGAAGGCCGCGCGGGTCTCCGGCTCTGCCGCCGAGGCCGGCACGAGCACCGCCAAGGACGAGCACTTCGGGCAGTCCCTCAAGCGCTGGCTGCTGACCGGCGTCTCCTACATGATCCCGTTCGTCGCGGGCGGCGGGCTGCTCATCGCGCTCGGCTTCCTGCTGTCGGGCTACGGCATCGCGCTCACGCACGGCAGCGACGGCGTCAACAACGCCGTCTGGGCGCTGCAGCACTACACCCTGGTCGACCTGCCGCCGCAGGGGCTCGGGTACTACCTCGGCGCCGCCGCGTTCGAGATCGGCTCCGTGTCGCTCGGGTTCCTCGTCGCCGCCCTCGCCGGGTACATCGCCTACGCGATCGCCGACCGTCCGGGCATCGCGCCGGGCTTCGTCGCCGGGTCGATCGCCGTGTTCATGAACGCCGGGTTCCTCGGTGGCCTGGTCGGCGGCCTCATCGCCGGTGCCGCCGCCTACTGGATCGGACGGATCCCGACCTGGCGCTGGCTGCGCGGCCTGATGCCGGTCGTGATCATCCCGCTGTTCGCGTCGATCATCGCTTCCGGCCTGATGCTGCTCGTGCTCGGCGGTCCGATCGCCTGGGTCATGACCGAGCTCACCGCCTGGCTCAACTCGCTGTCCGGGGCCTCGGCCGTCCTGCTCGGCATCATCCTCGGCCTGATGATGGCGTTCGACCTCGGTGGCCCGGTCAACAAGGTGGCCTACGCGTTCGCCGTCGCCGGCCTGGGTGCCGGCAGCGCCACCAACGTCGTGCCGTTCGAGATCATGGCCGCCGTGATGGCCGCCGGCATGGTCCCGCCGCTCGCCCTGGCCCTCGCCTCGACCGTCCTGTACCGCAACGGCTTCACCAAGCCCGAGCGCGAGAACGGCAAGGCCGCGTGGCTGCTCGGCGCCTCGTTCATCTCCGAGGGTGCGATCCCGTTCGCCGCCGCCGACCCGCTGCGGGTCATCCCGGCGTCGATGGTCGGCGCCGCGGTGACGGGAGCGATCTCGATGGCCGCCGGGGTCACCTCGCGGGCACCGCACGGTGGGATCTTCGTCTTCTTCGCGATCGGCGGCATCGGGATGTTCATCCTGGCGATCGTCACCGGGACGATCGTCTCCGCCCTGGTCCTCGTGGCGCTGAAGAAGTGGGTGCGTCGGGCTCCGGCCGCGACGGACGCGGGCGCCGCGCAGGCGGCCTCGGCCGGCGAGACGGTCGGGCAGCGCGCGCCGGTCGCGGTGTAGCCGCACCACGTGACGGACGGGAGGCGCAGGAATGGGGGTACCGCGCCTCTCGTCCGTCTCGACACGCCCGGGGGCTGACGCCGAGCGGTCACGAAGCGTCGTTCTGGAGGCGTGGGACCGACAGTTCGTGACCACTCGGCGGAGGTGAGCGGGGTGCCGTGACCGGTCGGGGTCACGCGGCGGGCCCGGCGGCGGGCGGCCGACCCGGCGCGACTACCCGGCGATGTTGGCCGTCACCGCGTCGATGTAGGCGGCGCGCTCCTCACGGGAACTCGGGCGACCCGGCACGCTCGGACGCTCCTCCCACGGCAGCGGCCCGGACTCGTGGCGGTACTCGATGCCGAGCGCGTCGAGCCGCGCCAGGTGCTCGGTCAGGCGCTCCCGGAAGTCCGCGACGTCGCGCGGGCCGGCGACGTCCGCCGACCAGAGCGCCTCGGACAGGGCGACCACGCGCGGGAACAGCTGGTAGTCGAGCCGCCGGACGGTGTCCACGTGCTCGGTCCACATGTTCGCCTGCCCACCGACCACGTGCGCCCGCTCGGACTCGGTCAGGGACTCGGGCACCGGGTCGAACGCGTAGACGTCGTCGACGGTGAGCACGATCGACACCGGGATCGGCTCGTTCGGCAGGTCGCTCTGCCGGTAGTCGAGGTACACCTGGTCGTCCGGTGTCGAGATGACGTCGTGTCCCCGACGGGCCGCCGTGACCGCTCCGCGCATGCCACGCCAGGACACCACGGTCGCGGACTGGGAGAGCGTGCCGCCCTCGAGGATCTCGTCCCACCCGAACGCCCGGCGTCCGTGCGACTCGATGTGGGCCGCGAGCTGGCCGACGATCCAGGCCTGCAGCTGCTCCTCGTCCTCGAGCCCGAGCTGCCGGATGCGCTCCTGCGTGCGCGGGTCGTCCTCCCACTGGTCCTTCGGGCACTCGTCGCCGCCGAGACCGATGTACGCCGAGGGGAACAGCGCGATGACCTCGTCGAGCACGTCCTTGAAGAACTGCACCGTGCTGTCGTCGGCGTTGAGGACGTCGTGCGCCACACCCCACTCCGTCCAGACCTCGACCCGACGCTCCGGGTGCACGCCGAGCTCCGGGTAGGCAGCGAGGGCGGCCCGGACGTGCCCGGGCGTCTCGATCTCCGGCACGACGGTCACGAAGCGGTCCTCGGCGTAGGCGACGATCTCGCGGATGTCGTCCTGCGTGTAGAAGCCACCGTGCGGGCGGCCGTCGTACCCGGCGACCTGCAGCACCCCGTCGGCGTCGGGGACGTGGGCGCCGACCTGGGACTCGCGGCGCCAGGAGCCGACCTCGGTCAGGCGCGGGTACTTCGTGATCTCGATGCGCCAGCCCTGGTCTTCGGTGAGGTGGAAGTGCAGGCGGTTGATCCGGTGTGCCGCGAGCTGGTCGACGACCCGCAGGACCTCGGCCTTGGTCCGGAAGTGCCGGGCGACGTCGAGCATCACGCCGCGCCAGGCGAACGCGGGGGCGTCCTCGACGACCGTCGCCGGCAAAGTCCACGCCGCCGTGCGCACCTGCCCGCGGCGGTACACGTCGGCGGGCAGCAGCTGCAGCAGGGCCTGGACACCGTAGAACACACCGGCCGGGCCGCCGCCCTCGACGGAGACCCCGTCCGGCGTGACGGTCAGGCGGAAGGACTCGTCGCGGCTGTCACCCGGCCCGGCGGGCAGGTCCTCGGGCGCAGTGGCGATCGTCAGCGCGATCACGGGGGCGTCGGAGTCGCCCGCGCCGAACAGCGGCAACCGCGTGGAGGCTCGGAGCACCTGCTGCAGGTACTGTGCGGTCGACTCGGTGGCGGGCTCGGCGCGGACGCGCGTGCGCTCGTCGATGGTGAAGGTGCCGGACGAGTCGTTCCGGGATCGCGGTCGGGGGATCAGCATGTCGGTTCACCATTCCTCAACGGTCTTTCGTAATGTGGAGATTATGGCGACGCACTCGAGCATGTCAACGATCGGCAGCTCCCCGGCCCTGCTCCGCAGGATGAACTCCCGCGCGGTCCTGGCCGAGCTGTTCCGGGCCGGACCCGACGTCGGGGACCCGGGGCGGGCCTCCCGGACGGTCACCGAACTCGTCGCCGCCGTCGGGCTGACGCGCCCCACGGTCGAGGCCGCGCTGACCGACCTGGTCGCCGAGGGCTGGGTCGAGGAACTCAAGGCCGTCGCCACCCCGAACCGCGCCGGACGCCGCGCCCGCCGGTTCCGCATCGACGCGCGATCCGGACTGGTGCTCGGCATCGACCTCGGCCTGCACGCCGTGGTCGGCGTCCTCGCCGACCTGCACGGTGACCCGGTCGCCCGCACCGAGCAGTTCGCCCCCACGCTGGCCCCGGTCGAGCAGGCCGTGGACGCCGTCCGCGAGGTCGTCGACCGCCTGGTCGGCACCCTGCCGCCCGGACGACTGCTCGCCGTCACCGTCTGCGTCCCCGCGATCATCGACCGCGCCGGCCGCATCGTGCACTCCGTCGCCGCGCCCGAGTGGCAGAGCGGCGGCATCACCGACCGCATCGCCGCGCTCGTCCCCGACGCGGTCACCGTCTTCGAGAACGACGCGAAGGCCGCCGCCCGCGCCGAGGCCGCCTGGGGGCGCCTGCACGGCGTCCGAGACGGCCTGCTCCTGGTGATGGGGCGACAGATCGGTGCGGCCCTGGTGGTCGGCGGCACGGTCGCGCAGGGCGCCCACGGCGCCGCCGGTGAGGTCGGTGGGATCGCCGCGACCGGGTGGCCGGCTGCGGCACGCGCCCTGGAGGCCCGGACCGGCTCCGGCGCAGACCTCCCGTCCGCCGCCGGTGACGGCCGTGCCGCCGTGCGGGCGCTCGCCGCGGACGTCGCCCCCGGGGTCGCGCAGCTCGTCGCCGCGGTGGACCCCGAGGTCGTGGTCGTCGGCGGCGAGGTGCTGCCCGACGGCGAGGAGTTCTGCACCGCCCTGGCCGGTGAACTCGAGCGGACGCCGGGTCTCGGGCTGCCAGGCGCCGCCGGGGTGTCGGTCGTGCCGTCGGGCCTCGGGCGGGACGCGGTGTCGCGCGGAGCGGTGGCGCGGTCCCTGGCGACGGCTCGGGCGGAGCGGCTCGGGCTCGGGGCGGAGCTGCGCACCGGCGTCGTCTGACGGTTGCGGGCGGGCGTGGGGCGCGTCCCGCAGCGCGCTCGCGCACCGGAGTCTGTCAGCCCGCTCAGGCAGGGTGGGCGGATGACGACTGCCGTGCCCTCGACCGTCGCCCACACCGGCGCCCTGACCGCATCCTCCGGCTCCGGGGGTGGACCGGACCCCGACATCGGTGGGCTGACCGGCCTGGTGCTGCAGGTCATCGACGCGATGGGGGAGTGGGGCGTCGCCCTGATGCTCTTCATCGAGACGGTGTTCCCGCCGATCCCGTCCGAGGTGATCCTGCCGCTCGCCGGGTTCCTCGGAGGTGCCGGCCGGATGGACCTGACGCTGGTGCTGGTGCTGGCGACCGCCGGCTCGTACCTCGGGGCGCTGGTGCTCTACTGGCTCGGCGCGGTGATCGGCTTCGACCGGACCGTCCGTTGGTTCGGCAAGCTGCCGCTGGTCGACGAGGACGACTTCCGGAAGGCCGCGTCCTGGTTCCACCGGCACGGCAAGAGCGCGGTGTTCTTCGGCCGCCTGGTGCCCGTCATCCGCAGCCTGATCTCGCTGCCCGCCGGCGCCGACCGGATGCACCTCGGCACGTTCACGCTCTTCACGGTGCTCGGCAGCGGCCTGTGGAACTCGGTCCTGGTGCTCGGCGGAGCGGCCCTCGGCACCCAGTACGAACGCATCGAGGCCTACACCGACTGGATCGACCGGGCCGTGTACGCGGCGGTCGTCGTCATCGTGGTGGCGTTCGTCGTCCGCCGGGTCCGACGAGGCCGGGCCGCAGCGCGGTCGACCGCGTCGGAGTAGCGGACCGACCGCGTCGCGGTAAGGAGCCCTACGCCTTCGTCAGCGCCGACTCCTTGTGGGCGGCCTGCTTGCCGGACTCCTCCGACTCGATGATCCAGTACGGGTCGTCCTCGGTCGGCTTGAAGGACTGCCCGTCGAACTCGAAGTCGGACGTCTTCTTCTCGACGAGCTTGCCCGTCGTCTTCCCCTGGGACGTGTTCCAGTGGACTTCGTCGCCCTTGCGCATCTCGGCCTCCTGCCTCGTCCGGACCGGCTGTCCGGAGCCCGGACGGTACCCGGGCACCCCCGGCAGTCGCCGACACCATCCCGGTTACGCACCGGGGACGCGAAGACGGGTCACATTCGCGTAACCCCGCCTCGGATCGGCAGGCCCGCGCGTACCGTGGCAGAGGAGTCAGACCGCGATCACCGACGCGGTCCCCGAACTCCCAGAGGATCGAACGACACCATGAGCATGGCCATCGGCAGCGCACGAGCGGACACCGTCCTGGCAGGACGCTACCGCCTCGTCAAGCTGATCGGCACGGGCGGCATGGGCTCCGTGTACGAGGCCCGTGACGAGCACACCTACCGCGCGGTCGCCGTGAAGATGTTCGCGACCCCCGAGCGGATGACCACGGCCGACCGGGTCCGCCAGGAGCGCGAGATCCGCCTGCTCAGCATGCTCTCGCACCCCGGCCTCATCCCGCTCTACGACGCCGGCACGCACGACTTCGAGGACGGCCCGCACCGCTACATCGTGATGGAGCTCATCGCCGACGCGACCCTGCTGCGTCGCCTGGTCGAGGGACCGCTGCACAACTACGAGGTCGCCGACCTCGGCGCACAGCTCGCCGACGCCCTGGCCTACGTGCACTCCCGCGGGATCGTGCACCGCGACGTCAAGCCCGCGAACATCCTGCTGAGCGACGAGGGCGCCTCCGGGTTCGTCCGGACCGTCAAGCTCACCGACTTCGGGGTCGCGCACTTCGTCGACGGCTCCCGGCTCACCAACGACGGCACGATCATCGGCACCGCCGCCTACCTGTCCCCGGAGCAGGTCGCCGGCGAACCGATCAGCTACGCCACCGACGTCTACTCGCTCGGCCTGGTGCTGCTCGAGGCGCTGACCGGCGACCAGGAGTACTCCGGCACCGTCATCGAGGCCGCCCTCGCCCGACTGCGTCGAGACCCGCACGTCCCCGACTCGGTGGCGTCCGAGTGGCGGGAGCTGCTCACCCTGATGACGTCCCGCGACCCGGCACGTCGGCCCACGGCCGTCGCCGTCGCGCGTGCCCTCCGCGGCGGGTCGACGCAGGTCACCGGACCGGTGCCGCTGGGTCCCGAACGGGAGGTCCGCCGCAGGGAGCACCGCATGCACCGGGCCGCCCATCGGCACGCCCGGCGCGGGACGTTCGACGTGGTGCGACGCTGGCGCCGACGGAACGTCCTGGCCGCGTCGGCCACCGCGCTCGCCGTCGCCGCGGCCTGCGTCGGCTGCTACGTCGTCGGCGCACTGCACTGACCAGGAACCTCGGGCTCGTCGGCTGCGATCGATCAGGCAGGATGGGTGCATGAGCGACCAGCGATGGATCAAGATCTGCGGCCTCTCCACCCCGGAGACGGTCGACGCCGCCGTCGAGGCCGGTGCGGACGCCGTCGGGTTCGTCTTCGCCGCCGGCAGCCCCCGCACCGTCACGGCAGACACCGCGAAGGAGCTCGTCGAGCGTCTGCCGGAGGGCATCGACGCCGTCGGGGTGTTCCGTGACCAGCCGATCGACGAGGTCGTGGGCATCGCCTCCGCCGTCGGGCTCACCACCGTCCAGCTGCACGGCCGCGAGTCCGCCGCTGACTTCGCCCGTGCCCGCGACGCCGGCTTCTTCACGATCCGCGCCCTGGCCGCCGCCGACTACCTGGCCGAGACCGCCGACCAGCGCGCCGCGTTCGACCACGACCTGCTGCTGCTCGACGCGGCCGTCCCCGGCAGCGGACACCTCGTCGACCCGGCGACCCTGACCGGCACCGTCGACGAGGCCTGGATCCTGGCCGGCGGCCTCACCCCGGAGAACGTCGCCGGGCTCGTGCAGCGACTCGACCCCGACGGTGTCGACGTCTCGAGCGGCGTCGAGTCGGAACGCGGCGTCAAGGACGTCCGCGCGATCCGGGCGTTCGTCGAGGCGGTCCGCAACATCCCCTGAGGCGGGCGGTCTCTGAGACGCGGGGCGGGCCTCCTGGCCGGGTCCCTGCTCGTCAGGCCGTGCGGAGCGCTCGTCAGGACTTGCGGAGCGTCGGGATGAGCTCGCGGAGGAACGCGTCGGTGTCCTCCCAGCCCTCGACCGCGTGCGTGGGCACGCCCAGGGCCTTGACCGGGTAGTCGTTGCCCTCCGGGTCCAGGCGGTCGCCGACGAACAGCATGTCCGACAGGGCGACACCGGTCAGCTCGGCGAGGCGCTGCATGCCGTACGCCTTGTCGATGCCCTTGCGGGTGATGTCGATGCTCGTGGAGCCGCCGGAGCGGACCTCGAGGTCGGGCAGCTCGGCCTGCACCAGGCGGCGCAGGTCGTCCTTCTTCGCACCGGTCGGGTCCCAGCGCTTCTTGACGTCCACCGGAGCCGACTGGCCGAGGGCCGAGAACGTGATCTGCGATCCGCGGTCCTCGAGGATCGCGCCCCAGGTCTCGGACTCCCAGTAGCCGGCGGCCTTCGCCTGCGCCTCGACCGCGGCGAGGGCACGGGCCTTCTCGTCCTCGGTGAGGTCCTCGGCGTACTGCAGGGTCCAGTCCAGTTCCCACGCGTAGTACCGGGTGCCGCACGTCGGCATGAGGTGCAGGTCGTCGAGGCGCAGCCCCGGTCGCTTCCGGAGCGGCGTGACGAGCTGCTGCTCGAACTGCTGGAAGTTCCCGCCGCTGATGACGGCGACGGGGACGACCTCGAGCAGGGCCGCGAAGGTCTCGAGCATCTGCGGATCGAGCGGGGACTTCGACGGGGCGAGCGTGTCGTCGAGATCGAAGGCGACGAGGCGAGGTGCAGGCATGCCCTCGATCATGCCAGGCGGCTACTCCTTGACGAGCACGACCTCGTCGAGGGGGATGCGGGTGCGCGGGGCGACCTCACGCTCGGCGGCCTTCTCGTCGAGGACCGACGGGTCGGCGACGGTGCCCACCGCGGTGACGGTGAACGGCACGAAGCGCTCGGGCAGGTCGAACGCGGCGGACAGGCCCGCGGCGTCGATGCCGGCCATCTGGTGCACGTGCAGGCCCTCGGCGTGCGCCTGGACGGTCAGCGCAGCGAGCGACTGGCCCAGGTCGTACTCGGCGAAGCGCAGCGGCTCGCCGTCCTCGTTCGTGGTCTCGAGGATCCCGACGACCAGCGCGCTGGCGCGGAACGCCCACGCGGCGTTGAAGCCGAGCAGGTTCTCGGTGACCTTGCGGAACGCGTCCGTGCCACGGCGGGCGGCGACGAAGCGGCGGGGCTGCAGGTTCATCGCGGACGGGGCCCAGCGGGCGGCCTCGAGGACGGCGTCGAGCTGCGCGTCCGTCATCGTCGCGGTCTCGTCGTAGGAGCGCGGGCTCCACCGTTCCTCGAGCAGGGGCACGAGGGGCTGGCTGGAGTCCGTGGAGCGGGAGAGCGTCGTCTGCGTGGTCATGGTTGCCGGAACAACCGCCTGCGCGCGGCTATTTCCGTCCGGGCCTGCGAAGATGGGCAGGATGAGTGGCGTCCTGATCGGCTTCGCGATCATCGCCGCCGTCATCGTCACGGGCTACGGCGTCGGTCGCGCCGGACTCCTCGGACCCCACGCGCAGTTCGTGCTGAGCCGGCTGGCGTTCTTCGTCCTCATGCCGTGCCTGCTGTTCCACACGATCGCCACGGCCGACGTCCGGACGCTGTTCTCGCCGATGCTCGCCGTCTCCGCGATCACCGCGCTGTCGGTCGCCGCCGGCACCGCCCTGGTGTTCGGACTCGTGCTCCGGCGTCCACTCACCACCACGACCGTCGGAGCGCTCGCCGCCTCGTACTCGAACGCGAACAACATCGGACTGCCCGTCGCCGTCTACGTGCTCGGGCAGGCGACCGCGGTGGTGCCGGTGATCATGCTGCAGCTCGTCGTGATGGCACCGATCGCCCTGACCGTCCTCGACGCGGCCACGGCCTCCGGTGGCGGGTGGCGACGCCGCGTGCTCGGGCCGGTGTCGAACCCGCTCATCATCGCGTCGCTGCTCGGGCTGCTCTGCTCGGTCACCGGCGTGCAGCTGCCGGATCCGGTCCTCGAACCCTTCGCCCTGGTGGGCGGCGCGGCGGTCCCCGTCGTGCTGCTCTCGTTCGGGATGAACCTGCACGGCGCCGCTCCGCTGCGGGACGCGGCCACCCGGGTCGACGTGCTGCTGGCGAGCGGGGTGAAGCTCCTGGTGATGCCGACCGTCGCGTTCCTGCTCGCCCGGTACGCGTTCGGGTTGGACGCCGAGCACGTGTTCGTCCTGACCGTCCTGGGCGGGCTGCCGGCGGCGCAGAACGTCTTCAACTACGCCCAGCGGTACGGCGCCGCGGTGCCGGTGGCGCGGGACGTGGTGCTGCTCACGACCGTCGGGTCGGTGCCGGTCCTGGTCGGGATCGCGGCGTTGCTGCACCCGTAGGGGCGTCCGGCGGGAGGCGCGTGGCGGGGCCGGGGCGCGCCTCCCGTCCGCCTGACGTGCCGTCGGGTGACGCGTCGTCGGGCGACGTGCCGTCGGGCGACCGCCGGCCGTCTGACGCGCCGTCGGGCGACTGCCGAGTGATCACGAAGTGTCGGTCTCGGCCGGCCGGAGCGACAGATCGTGACCGCTCGGCGGAGGTGCGCGGGGCGCCGGGGCGCCGGAAGCGGCGCGGAGCGGGCGGAGTCGACCGGGCGGAGTCGAGACGGCCGGCAGACGCGACGGGAGGCGCGCACCCGGCTGGTGCGCGCCTCCCGTCGCTCGTCGGTGCAGTCCAGTGCACCGCGGTCGCGTCGCGGTCAGCGTCCGCGCTCGGCACCCTCGATGCTGACGGCGGCGCCGTAGTCGAGGTCGAAGGACCGGTCCGGACCGACCGCGATGCCGTCGAGGAGCTGCTCGACCGTCACGGTGTGCACGCCCCCGGCGTTCGGGGCGGGCACGTCGACCGTGAACGCGCCACCCGCTGCCTCGTCGCCCGCGATGACCGGGGTCCCGACCGGGGCACCGTCGCGGAGGAGCTGGACGGTCGCGCCGGGGACGGCCGTGCCGGTGACCTGCGCGGGCCGGGTCACGTCGTCGTCGAAGTGGTCGGCCACGTCGGCGAGGTCCGTCGCGTCGAGCTGGACGGTGCGCTCCTCCTGGCCGACGATCGAGCTGCCGACGAGCTGTTCGATGACGAGCGTCTGCTCCACACCGACCGGCAGGTGGCGCAGCGTGGTCGTCCACGTCGAGTCGTCACCCGCGGCACGGGTGGCGACGGACTCGATCGGTGCGCCGTTGATCGTCACGGTCGCTCCGGGGATCTTCGTGCCGGACAGCGTGATGCTCCGGTCGGCGACGTCCGCCACGGGGTCCTCGACGGACCACGAGTCGGAGTAGTCGTCCTCGGCGGCGAGCTGGGCCGCGTCGTCCGACGAGCCGACCACGACACGACCGTCGTCGCCGAGTGCGAGGTACCAGTCGCGGTTCGACCGCGACTGCAGGACGGTGCCGCCGGTCCGCTCGACGGCGGTGAACTGCTGGACCCGGTCGCTGGTGCGGCAGGTCGAGAGGATGACCCGTCCGTCCAACGCCGCGCTGCTGGCCGGCTGGACGCAGCGGTTGCCGTTCACGACGACCTGCGCGGTCGTGCCGGTCTTCGGGACCGCCCACGAGAGCGTCTTGGCGGTGGCCTCGTCGGTCGGCTTCGAGTCCCACGTGATCTCCTGCAGGAGGCCCTCGCCGGAGCGGACCGGCTCGAGCGCGACCGCTTCGCCGGCCGTGGCGCTCGTGAAGAGGGCGCGGCCACCGCGGAGGTCCTTGTCCTCGATGATCGGCCAGGCCAGCGTGGGGTCGGTCGGCCCGACCGGGGCCGCGCCCGCCTGCTGCGGCGTCACGACGATCTCGTCGTTGCCGACCGCGATGGTCACCGTGGCGATGGAGAACTCGCCGGCGAACGAGACCCCGAAGAGGCCGTCCGGACGTGCCGTCGTGCGGTACTCCTTGTCGTACACGTCGACGACGCGGATCCGTGCACCCGGGTAGGTGGTTCCGATCACGGTCTGGCGGCGGTTGCCCGCGCTGCCCTTCTGCCAGATCTTCAGGTCCTCCGGTTCGGCGAGGGCCTTGCGGACGGTGGCCAGCGCGGGGCTGGTCTGGCGGTCGTCGTCGGTCACCACGAAGGCGTCGATGTCCCACCGCCCGTCCTCGACGGTGAACTCGACGTCGGCGGTGCCCGCGGTGACGGCGGTCGTGGCGACCACCTCGTCGTCGTCGGCGTTCCACGGGTCGTTGCGGTCGACGACGGTGAGGGTGCCGGCGGCGCTGGACTCGATCGTGGCGGTCACGTCGTTGCGGTCGACGTCGAAGCGGGGCCGGTCGCCGGAGGTGCTCTCGGGCGCTGCACCGTCGACGGCGGTGATGGTGGTGCTGCTGCCCGGGATGACCGGGAGCTGGGGGATGGTGGCGCTGGTCTGCGCGCCGGTGGGGTCGGCGGTGGCGGTCTCCGGCGCCGTGGCGGTCCCGGCGCACAGGGCGGCGGTCAGCACGGCGGTGCCGAGGAGGAACGGGCGGTACTTCACGGAAGGCCTTTCGAGGTGAGGGGGAGTGGTGTCGGCCGTGGGGTCAGGACGCGGTGGGAGCGTCGACGGTGACACCGGCGCCGTAGTCGATCGCCACCGTGGTCGGCGTCCCGACCGCGGCGCCGTCGAGGACCTGCACGACCGCGAACTCGTGCGGACCGGCCTCGTTCGGAGCCGGCACGTCGAGCGCGAAGGACCCGGCGTCGTCACCGTCGGCCGCGGCAGTCGTCGTCGCGCCCTCGACGGGGATCCCGCCGTCGAGCAGCTGGATCGTCGCTCCGGGTTCGGCGTCGCCGGTGATCTGGGCCGGGAGGGTGACGTCGTCGCGGAACGCGCTGGTCACGCCCGAGAGGTCTCCGGCGTCGATGCGGACGGTCTGCTCGCTCTGGGCGACGACGACGCCGTCGATGAGCTGCTGGACCTCGAACGTGCGGGCCTGTCCGATCGGCAGGTCGTGCAGCGTCGTGCTCCAGGAACCGCCCGCGGCGATCGCACGCGCGTCCTTCGCCGACCGGGCGCCGGTGCCGTTGTCGACGGGGGTGCCGTCGACCGTGACGACGGCACCGGGGATCGCTGTGCCGGACAGCCGGACCGAGCGGTCCGCCACGGACGGGGCGGGCTCGTCGACCGACCACGAGGACTCGTACTGGTCGACGTAGGCGAGCACCGCCGCGTCGGCCTCGTCACCGAGGACGATCATGCCGTCGGCGCCGAGGGTCAGGTAGCGGGACTCGTCCGATGCCAGGCGCAGCAGCGTGTCGCCGTCGCGCAGGACCGCGGTGAAGGTCTGGCTCGGGTCGCCGTCCTCGGCACGGATGCAGGCCGCGGAACGGAGCGAACCGTCGTCTCCGGCGGTGACGCAGGTGTTGCCTTCGAGGATGATCGGTCCGGACACGTCGACGTTCGGGATCGACCACCCCACGGCGTTGTTGCCCGCGATGTCCTCCGGGCCGAGACGCCACTGCAGCCCTGCGCTGGACGCAGTGGTGAGGTACGCGCTCTCACGCCCCTCCTCGCCACCGACGAAGAGACCGAACAGGGAGCGGAGGTCCCCGAGGTCCACGATCGGCCAGACCAGGGACGGGTCACCCTCGCCCGGCTCGACCTGTTCGAACGGGACGACCTGGGCGCCGTTGGTGAGCTGGTTGTGCTCGACGACGACCTCGGTGCGCGCGGTCGACCCGAAGTAGCTGATGCCGAAACGACCGTCCTCCCGCGAGCGGGTGGAGTACCGCTCGCCGTCGTCGGTCACGATCTCGACGCGTTCGTTCGCGTAGGTCGAGCCGGTGACCGTGATCCGCTGGTCCGAGCTGCCCGCCACGTCCGAGTAGGTGCCGGCGAGGTCCTGGACGTCCTGGCCCCCGACGGCGAGCGTGAACTGCTCGGGTCGGGTGCGCTGCCCGTCCGCCGTGACGACGTACATCGAGTAGTCCCAGTTGCTGTCCGGCACCGCGAACGAGACGTCGCTCGTGCCGGCCTCGACCGGGGTCTCGAGGACGACGGCGTCGTCGGTCGGGTCGTACGGGTCACCGTGTTCGACGACCGTCAGGGTGCCGTCGTGGCTGGAACGCAGCGAGAGGTCGATCGGGACGTCGTTGTCGATGTCGTCGTCGTCGTCCGGGACGACCCAGAGCGGCAGGTCCTGCCCGTAGTCGGTCTCCCACTCGCCGTTGACGGTGAGGAGCAGGGTCGAGGAGCCGGGGAGGTCCGGGTACTCGGGGATGATCTCGCGCTGCGCTCGGGAGTCGTGCGCCGCGGTGGTCGTCGTCGCCTTCGTCGCGGTGGCGTCGGCGGGGGCGGCGTCGGCGGTGCCGGCCAGCGCGAGTCCGGAGGCGATGGTCGCGACGAGGGCGGTGGCGCCCGCGAGGGTGGGTCGGTTGTGCACTGTGGTCCTTCCCGAACAGCTGGGGTGCTGGTCGTCAGGATCACTACTCTCTCATGTCAAATGTAAAATACATCGACGGTGAGGGAATCGACGCCGATCAGAAGATCATCGGGCGGTCGTCGTCGAGCACCGTGTCGAGGTCCAGGTCGACCGACACCGGCACGTGGTCGCTGGGGGCGTCGCCCTTGCGCTCGTCACGGTGGATCGTGGCCGCCACGGTGACGTCCGCGAACGCCTGCGAACCCATCACGAAGTCGATGCGCATGCCCTCGTTGCGGGGGAAGCGCAGCTGCTTGTAGTCCCAGTACGTGTACCCGGTCGGCACGAGGGGGCGGACGACGTCCTGCAGCCCGCGCTCCTCGAACGCCCGGAACGCCGCGCGCTCGGGTTCGCTGACGTGCGTGGAGCCCTCGAAGACCCGGACGTCCCAGACGTCGTCGTCGAAGGGAGCCACGTTCCAGTCGCCCATCAGTGCGAGGGGCAGGTCGGGCTCGGCCTGCAACCACTCCGTCGTCCGGTCGGCCAACTGCGCCAGCCAGTCGAGCTTGTACGTGTAGTGCGGGTCACCGAGCTCGCGGCCGTTCGGGACGTAGAGGCTCCACAGCCGGACACCCTCGACCGTGACGCCGATGGCTCGGGCCTCGACCGGCAGGTCCGGACCCTCCTGCCCCTTGAGGAAGCCGGGCTGGCCGGGGAAGTCCCGGGTGACGTCCGCCATCGGCAGGCGGCTGGCGAACGCGACGCCGTTCCACTGGTTCAGGCCGTGCGCCTCGACCGTGTAGCCGGCGGCCTCGAACGCCTCGACCGGGAACTGCTCGGGCTTGCACTTGATCTCCTGCATGCCGAGGACGTCGACGTCCTCACGCACCAACCAGTCGACGACCCGGCCGACTCGGGTGCGGACGGAGTTGACGTTCCAGGTCGCGACGCGCATGGGATCGAACCTACCGGGAGCGGCCGACCGCCCGCCCCGACAGCAGCGGGGCACCCACCCGGGAGGCCCGCCCCCTGTCCGCGG
>NZ_JASDDD010000007.1:0-12449 GCF_030407555.1 Curtobacterium sp. APC 4022 | reverse complement strand
CGCGCTCCGGTGGCAGGGTGTTCCCTGGACGCACATCCGACCAGCACCACAGGAGGCACTCATGGCAACGACGGCGAACTCCGACCGCGTGGACGGCACCACCACCGGCAGCACCACGACCCAGGTGACCGCGAAGGGCCGCACGGTCATCGACGACGCGGTCGTCGCCAAGGTCGCCGGCATCGCCGCCCGCGACGTCCCCGGCGTGGTGGCCCTCGGCGGCAACACCGCGCGGGCCTTCGGCGCGATCCGCGACGCCATCGGATCGAGCGACCTCGGGCAGGGCGTCCGCGTCGAGGTCGGCGAGACCCAGGCCGCGGTCGACCTGACGCTCGTCGTCGCCTACCCGATGCCGATGCAGGAGGTCGCCTCCGCCGTCCGGCAGGCCGTGACCGACGCCGTCACCGACCTCGTCGGGCTGCAGGTGACCGAGGTCAACATCGCGATCATCGACGTCGACATCCCCGCGCTCGACGCCCCCGTCGCCGCGCCCGAGACGCGCGTCCGGTGAACACCACCGTCGTCGGCATGGCCGTCGGGGCGGTCCTGGCGGTCGTCGCCCTGACGCTCGGGTTCTGGGCGTTCGTCGTGGTCGCCGTCGCGATCGCACTCGGTGGATTGATCGGGCGGATCGTCAGCGGTGACGTCGACGTCCGTCGTCTCCTCGACGTCCTCCGCGGGCGTCGGAGTTCCTCGTGAGCGCAGCCGCCCTGCCCGGCACCGACCGGATCGCGACGCCTGCCCTCGTCCACACCGCGCAGGCCGTCGCCGCCGAGGCGCTCCGGGCACCCCTCCGGGAGGTCCGTGCCCGGGTCGTCGACGACGGTCGCGGTGCCCTGGCGGTCGAGGTCACCAGCCCGCTGACCCTGCCCGCGCTCGGCTCGCACGCGGTCCCCGACGAGCCCGTCCTCGCGACGGCGCACCGGGCCCGCGCCGCGATCGCCGAGCGGTTCCGGACGATCACCGGACGGAAGGTCGAGCGCGTCTCGGTGACGTTCTCGTCCGCCGTGCTGGACGTGCCGCGGAGGGTCCGGTGAGCCCGGCAGGCACGAGTCCGGCAGACATGCGTCCGGCAGACACGCGTCCGGCGAGCACGAGTGACGGGAGCAGTGCCGCGCCCGGGTCGGCGCCCGTCACGAAGGCCCCACCGGCAGACGCCGATCGCTTCCTGCGCCGCATCGTCCGTCGCGAGACCTCGGCACCCCGGACCCCCACCGTCGTCGTCGCGATGGTCCTGCTCCTGGTGGTCGCCGCGGCCGTGGGGACCGCCGCGGTCGTGGCGCTGCTGGACGAGCGCATCGCCGGCGTCGACCCCCGTGCCGTCGTGGACGCCGCAGTCCGTGTCCCGGGCGGTCTGCTCGACGCGGTGGTCGTCGCCATCGGTGCAGTGGTCGCCCTGCTCGGCCTCTGGTTCCTGCTGCACGGGGTCCTGCCCGCGCGTCGACCCCGGCACGCGATCCGCTCCGCCCGGCTCGGCGTGGTCGTCGACGACGAGGTCCTGGCCTCCGCCGCGGCCCGCGCCGCACGCTCGGCCACCCGCCTGGCACCGGACGCGGCCGTCGGCTCGGTCGGCCGACGGACGCTCGACGTCGTCCTGTTGCCGGCCTCCGGCGTGGACGTCGCCGTGGTCGCCGCCACCGAGGCCGTCGAACGCGAACTGGCTGCCGTCGACGCCGTCCCGCCGCTCGCTGCCCGGGTGCGCGTCCGCTCGACCGGTCGGATCGACGGATGAACGGCACGAACCGCACGCTCGGCCGCGTCGTCCTGGTGCTGGTCGGGCTGGTGTTCCTGGCGCTCGGCACCGCCGCCGTGCTGGTGCAGACGCTGCCCGCCGCGGCGGACGTCTGGCGCACGGCAGCGGACCGGACGCTCGGCGGCCTCCGCACCGGTGCGGCCGACACCTCGGCGTGGTGGTGGGCGCTCGGCGGTGCCGTCGTCCTGGGCGTCCTCGCGCTCCTCGTCCTCGGCTCGATCGGGGGTGGCCGGACCGGCACCGTGCTCGAGGACGACGGGCCCGACGGCGGGCTGCCCGGGCAGGTCCGGATCGAGGCGGCAGCCGTCGAGCACGCCCTCTCGGCCGCGATCACGCCGCTGCCGCAGGTCGCGTCCCTGGCGGTCGACGTCCGCCGCGTCCGCCGCCGCACCGCCGTCCGGATCGTCGTCCGCACCCGCCGCGGGGCACCACCCCGGGAGGTCGTCGACCGGGTCGAGGACGTCGTCCGCGACCTGGACGCACTGCTCGGGCAACGACTGCCGGTGCTGCTCCGGATCGTCCGCGGCGGATCGTCGCGGCCCGACCGGGTGCGCTGAGCCGTGGCGCCGACCGACGACCTCGCCGGCCGCGGCGGGCAGCCGGATGCGCCGGTGACCGTGCCGGACGCCGTCGCCGAACTCGCCGCCGGCCGGACCCTCGTGCCGGTGTGGGTGAACACCGCGGGTGGGAAGACCTTCCGGATCGGACCGTCCCCCGACCGTGCCGACGGGTACGTGAAGTGGGTCCCGCCGCACTACGCGCCGTGGGTCGCCGCGGAGGTCGCGCGCCTGCAGTGGGCCGGCCGATGGCTCACCGTGCCGGAGGTCGTCGAGCACGGAGCGGACGGGTCCGGCGCCTGGATGGTCACCCGGCCCGTCGTCGGCTGGAGCGCGGTCGACCCGCGGTGGCACGACGACCCGCGCACGGCGGTCATCGCGGTCGGTGAGGGGCTGCGGGCGCTGCACGAGACCCTGCCCGTGGCCGCCTGTCCGTTCTTCTGGTCGACCGACGAACGGGTCGACCGTGCACGGGCAGCGGGGCGGGACGTCGACGCGATGGGGTCGACGCCGGAGACCGACCAGCTGGTCGTCTGCCACGGGGACGCCTGCACGCCGAACACGCTGGTCGGCGACGACGGCCGGTGGGTCGGGCACGTGGACCTGGGCGACCTCGGGGTCGCGGACCGGTGGGCGGACCTTGCGGTGGCGTCGATGAGTCTCGGCTGGAACCACGGACCCGGCTGGGACGACCTGTTCCACGAGGCGTACGGGGTGCCGCAGGACCGGGACCGGACCGCCTGGTACCGGATGCTGTGGGAGCTGGACGTCGACGACGTGGACGACCCGCGGGGTGCGGCAGGAGCCTCCCGGCCCTGACCGGACGACGGACCGGGACGCGACGACGGACCGAGCCGTGACGACGGGCCCGGCCGCGACGACGGTCCGAGCGTGACGGCGGACCGGGTCGAGTTGCCGACGCGGTCTAGAAGCCGACCCCGCGCGCGGCCATGAAGCCGACCGGGTTCACCGTGCCGCCGCCGACGTGCGTCTCGAAGTGCAGGTGGCACCCGGTCGAGTTGCCGGTCGAGCCGACGAGGGCGACGAGCGCACCCGCCCCGACCTGCTGCCCGGGGGAGACCCGGAAGCCGCCGTCGACGATGTGGCCGTACGCGGTCTTGACGCCGCCACCGTGGTCGATCCGGACGTAGTTGCCGTACCCGCCGTAGCGGCCGACGTACTCGACCGTGCCGGCGGACGCGGCGACGATCGGCGTGGAGCAACCGCTGCCCAGGTCGAGGCCGTCGTGCATGGCGACCGCGCCGGTGTAGGGGTTCACACGGACCCCGTAGCCGCTGGTGATCCAGCCGCCGGCGGGACGGACCCAGCCCGACCCGGAGCCCGAGCCGACGGGGGCGCCACCGCCACCACCGGAGGACGAACCGCCACCGCCGCCGCCGCCCTGGTTCGCGGCGGCTGCGGCGGCCGCAGCCTGCTGGGCACGGAGCTGACGGGCGATCTCGGCCTCGAGCGCCTTGCGCTTGCGCTCTTCCTCCGCCTTGCGGATCCGCTCGCCCTTCTCGTACTGCGCCTCGGTCGTGGCGCGACCCGAGGTCAGCGAGGTGAGCTGCGCTTCGAGCCGGGACTTGTTGCCCTCTTGCTCGTCGGTGGCGGCCTGCGCGCGGTCGGATGCGGCCTGCGCCTCGCCCATCCGGTCCTGCGCGGCCTGGGCCAGGTCCGCGAGCTTGAGTGCGGCCCGGTCGGCCTGGGCGGTGAGGGACCGGGCGACGGAGGCGTCGGTGGTGGCCGCGGTCTCGACGCGTTCGGCCTGCTCGGACAGCTTGCTCAGCGCCCCGAGGTCGTAGAGCAGGTCGCGGGAATCCTCGCCGCCGGTGATCACGCTGGTGGTGACGTCGGCGCCGCCGGAGCGGGCCATCTGCGCGGCGAACCGGCCGGCCTGCGCGGCGCTCGCTTCGGCGATCTCGGCGTGCTCCTCGGCGTCGTCGCGGAGGGCCTGCTCCTTCTCGGCCGCACGGAGCGCCTTGCGCTGCGCGGCCTCGAACACCTGCCCCAGCCGCTCGGCCTCGGCCTTCGCAGCGTCGGCTCTGTCGGACAACTCCGCGATGAGGCCGCGGATCTCGACGATCTGCGACTGCTTCGCGGACTCCTTGCCCCGGGCCGCGACGACGTCGTCCCACGACGGGTACGAGGCCGCCTGGGCGACCGGCGCGTCGAGCACGAGCGAGCCGACCAGGCCGGCGATCGCGAGCGCGGTGGCGAGCAGGCGTCGACGGCCCGCCGAGGCGGAGCGGGGACGGGGAGCGGGGACCACGGAGCGAGACATCGGAACGGAGCCTATACATCCACACAGGTGGAACCCTGCGGCGACGCTCCGCTGTGGAGGACTCGGGCACGCAGATCGGCCTGTGGAGGACGAGTACCCCGTCGCTGAGCCCGCGGGCGGCCGGGCTCAGAACCCCCGGTCGCGCAGGATCTGCTCCGCCGACCCGACGACCCGCTGCCGCAGCACTTCCGCGCCCCGGGTGCCCGCGTAGTCGTAGACGTCGTACCCGGTGCAGTGCGTGATCGTCGCCGGGCGGCCGAGCGAGTCCTCGACCGGCGTGGTCCAGACGTCCCCGGACCCGATCACGACGTAGTCCGGTCGCGCGTCCCGGTAGGCGCCGAGGTCGACGAGCCACGGGTACGTGTCGAACGAGTCACGGACCTGCAGCAGCCGGACGTCCTGCTCGGCGTAGGCGGCGAGCGGACGCACGGTCCAGAACTGGCCGACGCCGACCGGGTCGCGCCCGTCGCTCCGCTGCGCGTCGACCCAGCGGTCCAGGCAGGTCACCGGGGTGTACCGCGCCACGGCGACGGCCCGGACGGTGCCCGGTGTCACGGCGACGCCGAGGACGAGCACCGCTGCCGCCGCGACCGCCAGCGCGGTCCGCAGGCCGCGCACCGGTCGGTGCACCCGGGTCCGGCGGACCGCGGTGCGGGTGAGCTCGCACACCGCGACGACGGCGAGCAGCGGCATCGCGACGACCGGCTCGAGGTAGCGCGGCGTCTCCGACCCGGCGACGACCACCCCGACGGACACCGCCACGATGGTCACGAGGGGCAGCGCGGTCGCCACGAGCACCGTCCGGGAGGTCCGTGCACGCCAGGCCCAGACCGTGCCGCCCGCACTGAGCAGCACGCCGAGCAGCATGAGGAGCAGTCCGGCGTCCCCGGCCGCCGACGCCGCGCGGTCGTCGGTGAGCGACGCGAAGAACGCCGCGGTCGCCCCGGCCTGCTCCGGGTGCACGTAGGTCGAGGGGTCGAGCGAGACGAAGGGCCGCAGCGGGATCCGCAGGAGGTACCCGACGACCGCGCCGAGCGTCAGCGTCGCCGCCACCCAGGCGGCCGGTCGCCAGGGCACGCGGCGGGCGAGTGCGAGCAGCGCCAGCGTGACGACGACCGGTGCCGCCGACCACGGCACGTACAGCGGGTTGGAGGCCGTGCTCAGCGCCGCCACGAGGCCGAGCGTGACGAGGACGGGGACCGAGGCTCGCCCGGTGCGGACCGCCCGGAGCACCAGGACGGCGGTCCCGAGCATCGCGAGCACCGCGCCGTAGTAGTAGGTCGTGGTGAGGAGGAGCGAGGCCAGCTCGAGCGAGGTCGCGGTCGCCGACGACTCCGTCAGCACGAGCATGGTGAGCAGGACCACGGCGATCACCGACACGGCGACGCGTGCTGGTCGCGCGGCCGACGGCATGAGTTCGTTCGCAGCCGCCCGCACGAGCGCGTACACGGCGAGCAGCACGAGCACCCCGTTCAGCGCCAGCGCCTGCTGCGGGGTCGTCGTCACCGCCGCGGTCGCCAGGTACACCGGCAGCTCGGGGAAGAAGAACAGCGCCGGGGACATCGCCCACTCGAACGGCTGCCCGAGTGCGATCGAGCGTGCGACCAGCGGCAGGAGCACCGAGTCGCCGTCGTACCAGAGCAGCGTGACCCGCGCCGTGGCGAGCACGTGCCGCAGCGCCACCACCGCGAGCACCAGGGCGAGCACCGCTCCGACGGCCTCGTGCGCGACCGCCCGGGCGAGGGCGGATCGCGGGCGGCGGTCGCCGGCCTCGATCGGTCGGACGCCGTCCCGCGGACGGGCGAGGGGCATGACCGGAGCGTACCGGCGTCGGCATCGGAGCAGCCGGACAGTGCGCCCTGCGGGAGTGCACAGCACAGCCGGGTGGGCGCGGAACGGCGGTCGCCGCTACCCTTGACCCTCGTGACCCACGCGCGCGAGCAGTTGATCGAGCACATCAAGGCCGATGCGGTATTCCACGGCGACTTCACGCTGACCAGCGGGAAGCAGGCGTCGTACTACATCGACCTCCGCAAGGTCAGTCTCGACCACCGCGTCGCGCCGCTGATCGGCCAGGTCATGGCCGACCTCATCGCGAGCATCCCGGACGTCGACGCCGTCGGTGGTCTGACGATGGGCGCCGACCCGATCGCGAGCGCCGTGCTGCACCAGTCGGCAGCGCGCGGTGGTTCGTACGACGCCTTCGTCGTCCGCAAGGAGCCCAAGGACCACGGCCGCGGCCGCCAGGTCGAGGGCCCGGACGTCCGCGGCAAGCGCGTCATCGTGCTCGAGGACACCTCGACCACCGGCGGCTCGCCCCTCAAGGCCGCCGAAGCACTCGAGCGTGAGGGCGCCGTCATCGTCGCCGTCGCCGTCGTCGTCGACCGGGACACCGGCGCCAAGGAGAAGATCGAGGCAGCCGGCTACCCCTACCTCGCGGCGATCGGGCTGGCCGACCTGGGGCTGTCCGCGTGACCGAGGAGCGTCCGGAGGGGCGCGACGAGTCCGACCGGTCGGTCGCGCCCGAAGACGGGGGCGACGGACAGGAGGCTCGGCGCGGTCCCGATCCGGACGCTCCGTTCCACGGTCTCCGCAGTGCGGCCGACATCTTCGGTGCGCCGATCACGGAAGAGGAGTGGCCGTCCCGCCGCGAGCGTCGGGAGGCCGAACGGGCCGCCCGGCAGGCGGGGCAGCCCGAACCCGAGCCCTTCACCGCCCCGGCCTCCGTGCCCGCGTCAGCCCCGCAGGCGGACCACGAGCAGGCCGACCACGAGCAGGCCGACCACCACCCGCACGCCGACGAGCCCGATGAACCCGCTACCGAGGTCGACCCTGCGGCGACCCAGGCGATCTCGATGCCCGAGGAACTCGCGCTGCCCGGTGGTGTCGCCGGCCGCGTGCCGCCGCCCGCCGCGGTGCCGCCGGTGTCCAACGCGCCGGACCCCCGTGCCATCACGCTGCCGACCGCGCGCTCCGACCGCGACCTCCGTGCTGCCGAGGCCCGGGCGATCGAGGACGAGCGCCGCCGCACCGACCCGGACGGCGTCGGCCGTGACGACGTCGACTGGCTCGGCCGGGCCCGTCCGTCCGCGACACCGCTGCCGCCCGAGTCCGTGCAGTCCGCGCCGGTGCCCCCGTCGTTCCGCGGCGGTCCGGACGCGCAGCCGCTCGGGGTGCAGGACGCGCTGCCGCCGACGTCCGAGCCGCCGACCTTCACGGAGCTCCTCCGCCTGGGCGACGACGTCGACGCCGCTCCCCAGGCTGACCGTCCCTTCGACTGGTCCCTGCTGGACGACCAGACCGGCGAGGTCCCGACGACCCTGACCCGCGACGCGTTCGACACGAACCTGGTCGCGGCGGAGTCCTGGGCGACCGGCACCGGCCTGGGCGCCGAACCCGTCGAGGAGTCGGCGAGTGCGTCCGCCGCACCCGCTGCCCCGGCGCCCGCTGCCCCGGTTCCCCCGGCCGGCGTGGCACCGACGGCGGGCACCGTGCCGGACCACGACCGGGCCGACGAGCGGACCACCCCCTCGGGCTCGAGCTGGTCCCTCAGCGACGACGCGGCCCGTACCGGCGAGGTCTTCCCCGGCGACGTGGACGTCGTGGTCCCTCGTGACACGACGGTCGACGCGCCGGACGCCGACACCCGCGCCGCCGACGACGACGCCGACGACGACGCCGCCGACGACCTGGCCGACGACCGCGGTTCCGCCCCGACGGCCGCGTTCTCCCCGCGGTCCGCCGCCGCGGTCCCGTCGCCCGCGGTCCCGTCGCCCTCGGCACTGCCGACCCCCGCGGTGCCGTGGTGGGAAGCCGACGACGACGGCACCGACCGACGATCGGCCGTCCCACCACTCGTGGAGCCCGCACGGCAGGGGCCGGCACGCCAGGACCTCACGCGCCAGGACCCCGCACGCCAGAGCCCCGCACCGCAGGACCACGCCGCCGCATGGCCGATGCCGGACTGGCAGACGCCAACCGCAGCGGGCCCCGCCGGCGACGACGACGGCACCCCGAGCCCGCGCGGCCTGGCGCCCGAGGACATCGACCAGTCCGAGTGGCAGGGCCGCGAGACGAGCGACACCGGCGTCATCAAGGACCTGTTCGGTACCGAGGCGATCCAGCAACTCCGCGACGCCGCCCCGCGGGAGGACACCAGCACCCGGATGATGCCCGCCGTCGCCCGACCCGAGCAGCCCGCAGCAGCAGGCCCCGGAGCGAACGCCGCCGATCGCGACAACTTCATCAACGAGGGCTTCGCCCGCCTGCAGAACGAGGGACGTCGCGGCAAGCAGCTCCTGGTCTACGGCTCGATCGCGATCATCGTGGTGCTGCTGGTCCTCGTGCTGCTCATCACCACGTGGATCCGCGGCAACACGATCGACGACCACCCGGCGTCCCCGTCGAGCAGCCCGGCCGCAGCGCTCTCGGTGCAGCCGCCCGGCAGCGGCGGCTGACGGTCACCGACGCACCACGTGACGGACGGGAGGCTACCCACCAGCTGGTGGGGAGCCTCCCGTCCGTCCGTCAGTCGGTCGCGATCCGGGACCGTGCCCTGGTCAGGAGGACGCGGGGACCGCTGCCGACACGTCGGTGAGCGTCTGCAGCTCCTCGGCGCTGAGGTCGAGCTCCGCCGAGGCGAGGAGCGCCGGCAGCTGCTCGGTGTTGCGCGCCGAGGCGATCGGGGCGACGACGTCCGGCTGCGCCTGCAGCCAGGCGAGCGCGACCGAGGCGATCTCGGCGGAGTGCGCGGAGGCGATCTCGGACAGGGCGTCCACGACTGCCAGGCCCTGGTCGGAGAAGTAGCCTGAGACCTGGCCCTCGCGGTCCTTGCCCGCGAAGTCCTGCTTCGTCCGGTACTTGCCCGTCAGGAAGCCGGCGGCCAGCGCGAAGTACGGCACGACGCCCAGGTGCTCCCGAGCCGCGAGCGGTGCGATGTCCGACTCGTAGGGCTCGCGGGTGACGAGGTTGTAGTGCGGCTGGATCGCGACCGGCACGGCCAGGTCGTGCTCCTTCGCCAGGCGGATCCACTCCGCGGCGCGCTCGTCCGAGTAGTTCGAGATCGCGGTGTAGCGGACCAGGCCCTCGCGGACGAGCTGGTCGAAGGCGCGGACGGTCTCCTCCAGTGGGGTGTCCTGGTCGTCGAAGTGGGCGTAGTAGAGGTCGATCCGGTCGGTGCCGAGGCGCTGCAGGCTGGCGCGTGCGGCCTTCGCGACGTTGTCCGCCGACAGACCGGGGAACTCGGGGTGCTGCGACACCTTCGTGGCGATCGTCACGTCGTCACGCTTGCCGGACGCGGCGAACCACGAGCCGATCACGGTCTCGGACTCGCCGCCGGAGTTGCCGTCACCCCACGCCGAGTACACGTCCGCGGTGTCGATGAAGTCGCCGCCGGCACCCGTGTAGGCGTCGAGGACCCGGTGCGAGGTGGCCTCGTCCGCGGTCCAGCCGAAGACGTTTCCGCCGAGGGCGAGGGGGAAGACGGTGAGGTCACTGGAGCCGATGCGGGGCATGCTGCAGTCCTTTCAGGTCGGTACGGACTGCTCCACGCTATGCCCCTCGCCGGGCTGCCACTCAGGTGCGCGGGGTGAGGTGGAGGAGCCATGCCGACGCTCTCCTCGTACCTCACCGACCCCCGCCCCGCCGTCCGTCTGCGGGCGGTGATGGCTGCCGGGACCACCCCCTCGACGGACGAGCTGGACCTCCTCGTGGCGCAGTGCGCCGTGGAGCCGGACCTGCAGGTGCGGGAGATGCTCACGTGGGCGTTGGTGCGCCTCCCGGCCGACGTGGTCGTCCCGCGCCTGCTCGACGAACTGGACCGGCCGGAGCCGCAGGCGCGGAGCCAGGCACTGCACACCCTGTCGAAGATCCGCGACGGGTCGGTGTACCCGCAGGTGGCGCGGCTGCTCGGTGACGTCGACCCCGGGGTCGCGCGGACGGCCTGGCGTGCTGCGGCGCTGCTCGCTCCGGAGGACGCGAAGCCCGCGCTGGCACGGACCCTCGCGGTGCAGCTCGGCCACGGGGACGAGGAGACCCGGCTGGCGCTGAGCCGCGCGCTCGCCGGGCTCGGGGCGGAGACCGCCTCGCCGGTCCTGGACGCGGCGGCGTCGCACCGGAGCGCGGCCGTCCGGGAGCACGCGGCCGAGACCGCGCGGTTGCTGGAGGACCCGGACGCCGGGTCGGCGCTGGCGCTCGCCCGGGCGCGGCGTGAGGTCGCCCTCGGCCGGACGCGGTCGGCGAAGGGCTGACGCGGCCTGCCGGTCAGTGGGGGGCGTCGGGGGTCAGCCAGATCGCGGTCGCGGCGGCGGCCGGGAGATCCACCAGCGCCTCCGCCCCGCCGGCGTCACGCCGCGAGACCGCCACCACCCCCGCGTAGTCCCGCACCTGCTCGACCCGCAGGTGCGTCCCCAGTCCGACACCGAGCTCGTCGAAGTACCGCAGCAGCGCCGGGTCGTCGTCGGACACCCGCTCGACGGTCCCGCAGACGCCGGGGTCGACGGTGCCGAGGAGCGAGCCGGGGGAGTCCGGCACGACGCCGTCCGCGCTCGGGATCGGGTCGCCGTGCGGGTCGTGCGTCGGGTGGCCCAGGTCGGCATCGACCCGGTCGAGGAAGGTCTCCGACACCGCGTGCTCGAGCGCCTCGGCCTCGGTGTGCACCTCGTCCCACGAGTAGCCGAGCCGCTCGACCAGGAACGTCTCGATCAGCCGGTGTCGGCGGACCATGGCGACGGCGGCCTGCTGCCCGAGCGGGGTGAGGACCACGCCGCGGTACAGCGTGTGCTCGATCAGCCCGTCGCGGTCGAGCTTCCGGAGATTGCCGGACACGGTCGAGGCGGACACGTGCAGGGCTGCGGCGATGTCCCGCGTGGCGAGACCGCCGTCGCCACCGCGCTCGGAGGCCTTCCAGACGAGCTTGACGTAGTCCTCCGCCATGGTGCTGAGGGAGGGCAGACGCATGGGGCAATCGTACGACCGACACCGCTCCGGTCGACACCGGGACGGTCGACACTGGTACAACCGTCAGGGTGACCCCCGTGCAGCCTCCCGCCGTCCGTCGCCGCCGACGGTGGTGGCCGGTCCCGCCGTCGTTGCTCGTCGGCATCGCCCCGCTGGTGCTCTTCGCGACGTACAGCATCGTCCGCTCGCGCCCGAGTGACGACTACGACTCGCTCGGCCTGACGACCGACAGTGTCCTGCACGACCTGGTGCTGCCGGAGTCGATCGTCGCCGGGGTGATGGTCGTGCTCGTCACCGCGCTCGGCTGGTGGCGGATCGCGACCGTCGACCCGACCCGCGGGCGCCCACGGTGGACGGTGCTCGCGCCGGTCCTGATCCTGGCCGTGTGCATCGGACGGTTGCCGCTGGTCGACTGGGCGGGGAAGTCGGTGGACTACTTCCTGCTCCTCACCGTCGGGGTGCTGCTCGTCGGGGTCTTCGAGGAGCTGCTGACCCGCGGTGTCCTGCTCGTCGGACTGCGGCGGCGCCTGCCCGAGTTCGGGGTGTGGATCGTGTCGTGCGTGCTGTTCGGGCTGCTGCACTTCGTCAACATCCTGGCCGGGGCCCCGGTGTCCCAGACGGTGGTGCAGGTGGTGTTCGCCGCCTCGTTCGGGTCGACGCTCTACCTGGCGCGACGCCTGACCGGCAACCTGCTCGCCCCGGTGCTGCTGCACGCGTTCTGGGACTTCGGTGCGATCGCGGTCAGTGCCTCGCGGGGTGCCGGGCTCGACTTCTTCCTCGTCGGGCTGCTCGGCCTGGCGTCGTTCGCGGTGCTGCTGCTCGGCGTCGTCGCCGGCGCGCTGGTCGCCTGGCGGGACGACCGCGCCTGGCGGCTGGGGCGCCGGTGGCGGACCGTGCC
>NZ_JASDDD010000061.1:0-19131 GCF_030407555.1 Curtobacterium sp. APC 4022 | reverse complement strand
TGGTTCGAGGCGGTTTCCGTTGTGCGCACCCGCTTCGCGCGGGGGCGGTGGGCGACCGGGGGACGGCCGGGAGGCACGGTGCGGGCCCGCACCGTGCCTCCCGTCCGTCCCAGTGCGAGCCGGGCGGGCGAGGCGCCGCCGGGCGAGCGAGACGTCGCCGGGTGGGCGAGGCGCCGCCGGCTGGGCGAGACGCCGCCCCGCGGGACGGCGTCTCGGGAGGACGCCGGTGCCCTGCGGACGGGTCAGTTCGGGTGCGTCATGCTCAGGACGTCGAGGGCTGCGTCGAGCTGCTCCACGGAGACCTCGCCCCGCTCGACGAACCCGAGGGCGACGACGGCCTCGCGGACGGTGAGGCCCTCGGCGACGGCGTACTTCGCGACCTTCGCGGCCGACTCGTAGCCGATCACCCGGTTCAGCGGGGTCACGATCGACGGCGACGACTCGGCGTACGCGCGGGCCCGCTCGAGGTCCGCCCGCAGACCGTCGACGGTCTTGTCGGCGAGCACCCGCGTGCTGTTGGCGAGGAGCCGGATCGACTCGAGCAGCGCGGTGCCCATGACCGGGATCGCCACGTTGAGTTCGAAGGCCCCGGAGGCGCCGGCCCACGTCACGGTGGCGTCGTTGCCGATGACCCGGGCGGCGACCATGAGGGTGGCCTCCGGGATGACCGGGTTGACCTTGCCGGGCATGATCGACGACCCCGGCTGCAGGTCCGGGATGTGCAGCTCACCGAGGCCGGTGTTCGGCCCGGAGCCCATCCAGCGCAGGTCGTTGTTGATCTTCGTCAGGCTGACTGCGATGACCTTGAGCGCACCTGATGCTTCGACCAGGGCATCACGGGCACCCTGCGCCTCGAAGTGGTCGAGCGCCTCGGTGATCGGCAGCCCGGTGTCCTCGGCGAGCTGGGCGATGACCTGCTGCGGGAACCCCTTCGGCGTGTTGATGCCCGTGCCGACGGCCGTGCCGCCGAGCGGGACCTCGGCGACGCGGGGGAGCGTGGCGTTCACCCGCTCGATGCCCAGGCGGACCTGGCGGGCGTAGCCGCCGAACTCCTGCCCGAGGGTCACCGGGGTGGCGTCCATCAGGTGCGTGCGACCGGACTTCACCGCGTCTGCCCACTCGACGGCCTTGCGCTCGAGGGCCTCGGCGAGGTGCTCGAGCGACGGCACGAGCGACCGGATGAGAGCGTCGGTCACGGCGACGTGCACCGACGTGGGGAAGACGTCGTTCGAGGACTGGGACGCGTTGACGTGGTCGTTCGGGTGGACCTCGGCACCGGCGACGCGGGAGGCCAGCGTCGCCAGCACCTCGTTCATGTTCATGTTCGACGAGGTGCCGCTGCCGGTCTGGTAGACGTCGACCGGGAAGTGCTCGTGGTGCTCCCCGGCGATCACGGAGTCCGCCGCCGTGGCGATGGCCTGCGCGACGCTGTCGTCGAGGATCCCGAGCCGGCCGTTCACGAGCGCCGCGGCCCGCTTGATGCGGGCGAGGGCCACGATCTGCGCCGACTCGAGGCCGGTGCCCGAGATCGGGAAGTTCTCCACGGCCCGCCGCGTCTGCGCACGGTAGAGGGCCGACGCGGGGACCCGCACCTCGCCCATCGTGTCGTGCTCGATGCGGAACTCGCCGTCAGCGGGGGTGGTGGTGTCGGTCACGTCGTCGTGGTCCTTCCTCGTGGTGCTCACACCGGGTCGCGGTCGCGGCGGTGTCGGTGGCGTTCCGGCGGCTCGTCGCTGCCAGAGCGGTCACGTCGTCGGGTCAGGCCTGTCCGACGACGGTGTCGATCGAGACCTCGCCCGTGGTGAGGTCGTAGGTCGCGCCGACCACGGCCAACCTACCGTCCGCGATCGCGTCGGATACGGCCCCCGACCGGTCGAGGATCGTCTTCAGGGTCGACTCGAGGTGGGCGGCACCCACGGACTCCTGCGCGACGTCCGGGTCGGTGGCGCGGACGCGCTCGACGCTCGGTGCGATCGCGTCGACGAGGGCCTGCAGGTGCGGGGCGGGGACGGGCTCGCCGGAACGAGCGGCAGCGACGGCACCGCACTTGGTGTGGCGGAGCACGACGACCAGCGGGGTACCGAGCGCGACGACGGCGAACTCGATGGAGCCGAGGACGACGTCGTCGACGATCTGCCCGGCGTTGCGGATGGCGAAGACGTCGCCGATGCCCGCGTCGAAGACGTGCTCGAACGGCACGCGGGAGTCCGAGCAACCGAGGACGGTCGCGAACGGCGCCTGGGACCCCTGCAGCTCGGAGCGGCGCTCGGGGTCGATGCGGCCGGTGCGACGCTTGTCGGCGGCGAAGCGGGCGTTGCCGTCGACCAGGAGTCGCAGGGCGTCGGCGGGGGTGGAGGCGGCGCGGTCGGTCATCGTGTGTCGTTCCTCGGGCTGATCGGGTTCGCGGAGTGTTCGGGTCGGACGTGCTGCTGTCTGCGGTGGTGCTGGTGCTGGCTAGCGGTCGAGTTCCTCGCCGACCGCCGTCGCCACCGTCGTGAACGACTTCTGGTCGGCGGTGCCGGCGAGCACCACGGTGTCCTTGCCGGAGCTCGTCACGAGTGCGTAGAGGTTGTTGCCGGCGCCCTTGCCCTCGTCACGTCGGTCGTACACGGTCCACTTCGTCCCGGCGATCGTGCGGGAACCGGTCGCCTGCTTCTGGTCGAGCTGGTCCGCGACCCAGGTGTCGTTCGCGTCGATGCCCTGGTGCATGCCGATGTACTGCTTGTCCGGCGTCAGGAGACCGATCGTCCACACGGCCACCCCGCGAGCCGAACCGGACTGGTACTCGGCGTTGTTCGAGGTGTACGACGACGGCAGGTCGGGCACGAGCAGCTCGGCCCCGGAGACGTCGGCCTGCTGGGCGACCTGCCGGTAATCGACGGAGCGGTCGACGGCCTGGTCGGGTCGGACCACGACGGCGACCAGGAAGAGCACGATGCCGAGGGAGGCGATGAGCGCCAGGACGAGGTTGAACGCCGTCTGGTGTTCACGACGGGCTCGGCGCGCGGTGTCCTTTCGTGCCCAGGTCTCCTCCGCCGTCTCTGGGCGACCGAGTTCGGCGACGATCGGGCGACCGGTCTCCGGGTCGCTCATCGGACGTCGCCCGCGGCGGTCGGGTCCGCGCTGCCGTTCTCGGTCGCGGCGCGCGCGGCATCGAGTCGGGCGCGGGCGCCGACGAGCCACTCTTCACACCGGGCAGCGAGGGCTTCGCCGCGCTCCCAGAGGCCCAGGGATCGCTCGAGGGTCGCCGACCCCTGCTCGAGCTCGGAGACGACACGGACGAGTTCGTCACGCGCCGCTTCGTAGCTCAGCGAGCGGACGTCGGGCTGCTCGGACTGCTGCTCGGAAGACACGCTCCGATCCTACCGAGCCGCCACCGACGAGACCGCTGTGCCGGACGCCTGTGGAGAACACCGGGAGGCGCAGTGCTCGTGGAGGACGAGGCGAGGCAACCCGCCGGGGCCGGGACGGGCCTCCCGGCTAGGAACCCGACCCATCGGGGCCAGACCCGGCCGGGCCAGACCCGTCCGCGCCCGACCCGTCCGGGCCCGGCCCGTCCGCCTCGAGCGTGCCGACCGCGGTCCCCGTGCCGAGCGTGACGTGCACCGGCGTCGCGCCGTCCAGCTCGTCCGCCCCGCGGACCACCGCGCCACTGCTCGTCTGCACGATCGCGTACCCGCGGCGGAGGGTGTCCCGCGGCGACAGCGCGCGCAGCCGACCGGTCAGGTGACCGACCTCGGAGTGGGAGCGTTCGATCTGCCGGTCGAGGAGCTCCCGAGCGCGCGAGAGGTCACGGGCGACCTCCTCCGCACGGGTGTCGACGAGCCAGGCGGTGGACGCCAGCGCCGGGCGCGAGCGCAGTGCCGCGATCCGGTCGGCCTCGACCGAGAGCGTGTGCGAGAGCCGCAGTCCGAGCCGTGCCCGGGCCTGCCGGACGTTCGCCAGTTCCTCGGCCACGTCCGGCACGACGCGCTTCGCGGCGTCCGTCGGGGTGGAGGCGCGGAGGTCCGCCACCTCGTCGAGGATCGGTCGGTCGGCCTCGTGCCCGATGGCCGAGACGATCGGCGTCGTCGCGGCGGACGCTGCCCGGACCAGTCCCTCGTCGCTGAAGCCGAGCAGGTTCTGGAAGTCGCCGCCGCCGCGCGCGACGATGATGACGTCGACCTCGGGGTCGGCGTCGAGCTCCTGGATCGCCGCCGTGACCTCGGCCACCGCGCGGTCGCCCTGCACCGCGGTGTGGACGGTGCGGAACTCGACCTGGGGCCACCGGAGCTGCGCGTTCCGCTTGACGTCCTTCTCGGCGTCGGAGTCCTTGCCGGTGATCAGGCCGATGCGGTGCGGCAGGAACGGCAGACGCTTCTTGCGGGCGGGGTCGAAGAGTCCCTCTTCCGCCAGGCTCCGACGCAGCCGCTCGAGGCGTTCGAGCAGGTCCCCGAGCCCGACGTGCTTCATCTCGACGACCTGCATGGTCAACGAGCCGCCCTTGACCCAGTAGTTCGGCTTGACCGCCGCGACGACCCGGGCACCCTGCTTGAGGTCCGCCGGCACCCGGGAGCGCACGCTCGACCAGATGGAGAAGGAGACGGTGGCGTCGACCTCGATGTCCTTGAGCTTGCCGTAGACGTTGCCGCCGGCGACGTTCCACTGCGTGATCTCGCCCTCGACCCAGGCGACCCCGAGCCGGTCGATCCAGTCGCGGAGCTTCGCGCCGAGCAGCGCGACGGGCCACGGGTCCTCTGCCGTGGGCGGCCCCTGTTCGATCGCCATCGTGCCCCTCTCTCGTCGTGCGGACCATGCTGCCGGACACCGGTGACATCCCGGATGGCGACGGTCCTCCACAGGCTCGTCGGTGCCCAGGCTGCGCGGGTCCCGCTCACCTATCATCGGGGACGTGACGATCACCAACGGCCACTCGGTCCCGCTCGCCCCGCCGCGGGTCCCCGCAGCGCGCGGTCGACTGCGCGACGTCCCGGTCAGCGGGCCCAAGCGCGTCCTGCTCGCAGCGCCCCGTGGGTACTGCGCCGGCGTCGACCGGGCCGTGGTCGCGGTCGAGAAGGCCCTGGAGCAGTACGGCGAGCCGGTCTACGTCCGCAAGCAGATCGTCCACAACGTCCACGTCGTCTCCACCCTCGAGCAGCGCGGCGCCGTCTTCGTCGACGACGTCGCCGAAGTGCCCCGCGGCTCCCACGTCGTCTTCAGTGCGCACGGGGTCTCCCCGGCGGTCGTCGCCGGCGCAGCGGAACGGGACCTGCACGCCATCGACGCGACCTGCCCGCTCGTCACCAAGGTGCACCGCGAGGCCACCCGGTTCGCCAAGGCCGAGCGCACGATCATCCTGATCGGCCACGCCGGTCACGAAGAGGTCGAGGGCACGATGGGCCACGCGCCAGACCGCACGATCCTGGTCAACGGGCCGGCCGACGTCGCCGCGCTCGAGGTCCCCGACCCGGACAACCTCGTCTGGCTGTCGCAGACCACCCTCAGCGTCGACGAGACGATGGAGACGGTGCGGCTCCTGCGCGAGAAGTACCCCTTGATCGAGAACCCGCCCTCGGACGACATCTGCTACGCCACCCAGAACCGGCAGGTCGCCGTCAAGAAGGTCGCGCCGGCAGCGGACCTGGTCATCGTCGTCGGCTCCGCGAACTCGTCGAACAGCGTCCGGCTGGTCGACGTCGCCCTCGAGTACGGGGCGAAGGACGCGCACCGGGTCGACTACGCCGAGGAGATCCGCCAGGAATGGCTCGACGGAGTCCGGACCGTCGGCGTGACGAGCGGCGCCTCCGTGCCGGAGGTCCTGGTCGCCGAGGTCCTCGAACAGCTCGCCGACGCCGGGTACGGCTCCGTCGAAGAGGTCGTCACCGCGCACGAAGACCTCATGTTCTCGCTGCCCCGCGAACTCCGTACCGACGCCGACGGCAAGTCGACGCGTCCGCTCGGCGGGCGCACCCGATGACCGCCCCCGATCCGCAGAAGGACGGCTGGACCGGGGTGCCGCCGCGGGCGACGACGTCGGTCGACGGCCGGGAGGCCCGGATCACCTCCGACGGGTCCTTGGACTCTGCAGGTGGTGGCGCCGGCTCGGGCGTCGTCGGTGCGGGCAGTGCCGGTGCGGGCAGTGCCGCTGCGGCCGGTCCGGCCGGTCCTGTCGGTCGTCCGGCTCCGCAGTACGGGGAGTACGCGCCCGAGGGGTGGGTCAACCCCGTCCTCGCCGAGCAGGAACGGCAGGAGCAGCGGGACCGCGAGCACGCCGCTGCCTCGGCGGTCGCCTCCGCTGCCCGCTCGAACGGCACGGCGGAGCGCACGAACCGGACGACCGCTCGCACGAACCGCACGGCGGAACGGATGCCCCAGGGGGAGCGTCGTGGGGTGTCGACCCCGCACGACGGTGCGCCGGTCCGCCGACTCGGTGCCTCGCCGGTCGACCTGCTCCTGACCCTCGTGCTCCTGGCCATGGGCCTGGTCAGCGTCGTGCAGTCACTGTCCATCGGCTCGGTCGCGTCCACCGTCCGGCAGACCCTCGAGACGAACTACACCGAACTGCAGGACCCCGGATCGCTGAACGGTGCCGCGATGATCAGCGCCGTCGGCATGCTCGTCGTGTTCGCCCTCGTGCTCTGGCGGTCCGTCGTCCGGCTCCGGGCCGGCAAGCGGACGTTCTGGGTGCCGCTGCTCGGTGGCGCCGTCGCGACGCTGTTCAGCTCGGTCGTGTTCGTCATCGTGGTGTTCCAGGACGACGGCTTCGTCGCGGCGATGATGCGTCAGGCCTCCGGCGGCTGACTTCCCGCCGGTGCCGGTGCCGGTGCCGTCGTCGGCCCTGGTGCCGCCGCGGGTTCGTGCAGCCGACCGGTCCACTCACGGGCGAGCACGGACATGACGACCTCGTCGTGGAAGCGTCCGTCGTGGAACGTCGCGTCCCGGCGCACGCCCTCCTGCCGGTACCCGATCCTCCGGTAGACCGCCTGCGCTCGGTCGTTGAACGCGTGCACCCGGATCTCGATGCGGTTCAGCCCCATCTCGCGGAAGCCGTAGTCGGTGAGCACCCGGACGGCATCGGTGCCGAAGCCCTGGTCGACGTGCTCCGAACCGATCATCACGGCGAGGTTCGCTGCACGGACCGGCAGCGCCCCGCCGAACAGGGTGACGTGTCCGACCAGCACGTCGGACTCCCGGTCCACGACACTGAAGCCGACGTCGCCGCCACGCTCGCTGCTGCTCCACGACCGGAACATCTCCGTCACGGGCACATCGGGCCGCGGACGCACGATCATCTGCTGCAGCACCGACCACTCCGGGTCCCGCCACCACCGGACGAGATCGGGCAGGTCATGGTCCTCGAGCGCACGGAACCGGACCCGGTCGCCCTCGAGGAGCGTCGATCCGTACCATCGGGCGTCAGCGCTGGTGCTCCAGGTCATGGTCCGACCCTGGCACGTCCTCCGGGATCAGGCCAGGAAGGCCGCGACCGCCGCGTGCAGGTCGGCCAGGTCGTCGACGTGCACGAGCTCGCGCACCGAGTGCATCGACAGCAGGCCGACGCCGATGTCGATCGTCGGGATGCCCAGCCGGGTCGCCGCGATCGGCCCGATGGTCGAGCCGCCCGGGATCGTGTTCACGTTCACGAACGGCTGGTGGTCGACACCGGCCGCCGCACACGCGGCAGCGAACACCGCGGTGCCCTTCGCCTCGGTCATGTACCGCTGGTTCGCGCTGATCTTCAGCAGCGGGCCACCGCCCGGCCGAGGTCGGTTCGTCGGGTCGTGCTTCTCGGTGTGGTTCGGGTGCACCAGGTGTCCGGCGTCACTGGAGAGCAGCCACGAGGCACGGAACGCGCGGGCGGACTCGGAGCGGCTGGCGCCGAGGCCCTCCTGCACGCGTGCCAGCACGTCTTCGAGGAACGGTCCTCCCGCACCCGTCGGTGAGGACGAACCGATCTCCTCGTGGTCGAACGCGGCGAACACCGGGATGTGGTCGCCGTCGCCCGTGGCCTCGAGCAGGCCGCGCAGTCCGGCGTGCACGCTCGTCAGGTTGTCCATCCGGCCGGAGGCCAGGAACGCCCGGTCGATGCCGATCCGCGACGGTGCCTGAGCGTCGGCGAAGAAGAGGTCCCACGAGACGGCCGTCTCACCGAGGCGGGAGCGCAGCCACTCCATCGCGTCGCTGCCGCCCGTGCCGACACCGGCGCTGCCGTCGGTCCCGACGATCGGCAGGGTGTGCCGCTGCTTGTCGAGAGCCGGGCCGTCGTTGGCGCCCCGGTCGAGGTGGATCGCCAGGTTCGGGATCCGGGCGACCGCGTCCACGGTGTCGAACAGCGAGGTCGAGCCGTCACGGTGGACGACCCGGCCGGCGATGCGCAGGTCCCGGTCGAACCACGTCGACAGGACCGGGCCGCCGTAGACCTCGACGTTGAGCTGCTCCCAGCCGCCGACGCGGACGGTCGGGTTCGGCTTGATGCGGAACCCGGGGGAGTCGGTGTGGGCGCCGAGGATGCGGAACGGCGTCGTCGCCGACGCGCCCTCGGGCAGGCGCCAGGCGATCACCGCGCCGTCACGGACGACCACGTACGCGCCCGGCTCGGTCGGCCAGGCCTGGGTCTCGTCCAGGTCGGTGAACCCGGCGGCCACCAGGCGGTCACGGGCGACCGCGGCCGCGTGGAACGCGGTGGGGGACTCCGTGACGAAGTGGGCGAACTCGCTGGCGATGGCGTCGACGGTCATCCGACCATCGTGGCACGCCGCCGCGAGTCGGCGTGCAGTGGGCGTGCCTGTACGGGCGTGACCGGACGCAGACGGGGGCGCGTCCGTCGGACGCGCCCCCGGGCCTCCCGGCCGGTCTCAGCTTGCGCCGGTCTCAGCTCGCGCTGGTCTCAGCTCGTGCCGGTCTCAGCTCTGGGACTGTCCCGCGGAACCGAGGACCTTCGTGGCCTCGACGACACGAGCGGCCATCGCGGACTCGGCGACCTTGCCCCAGGCGCGCGGGTCGTACTGCTTCTTGTTGCCGACCTCGCCGTCGAGCTTCAGGACGCCCTCGTAGTTCGAGAACATCGAGCCGGCGATCGAGCGGGTGAACGCGTACTGCGTGTCCGTGTCGATGTTCATCTTGATGACGCCGTTGCGGACGGCCTCGTGGATCTCGTCGTTGGTGGAGCCGGAGCCGCCGTGGAAGACGAGGTCGAGCGGGTTCTGCCCGGTGCCGTGCTTCTGCGCGATGGCGTCCTGGATCTCGCCGAGGAGCTCGGGACGCAGCTTCACGTTGCCCGGCTTGTAGACGCCGTGCACGTTGCCGAACGTCAGCGCGGCGATCCAGCGGCCGTGGTCGCCCATGCCGAGTGCCTCGACCACGCGCTCGACGTCGTTCGGGGTCGTGTAGAGGGCGTCGTTCGTGCCCTCGTGCTGCACGCCGTCCTCTTCGCCGCCGACGACGCCGATCTCGACCTCGAGGATGGCGTTGATGTTGCGCGTCTTCTCGATCATCGTCTTGGCGATCTCGATGTTCTCGTCGAGCGGGACGGCCGAGCCGTCCCACATGTGCGACTGGAAGATCGGGTTGCGGCCCTGGCGGACCTCTTCCTCGCTGGCCGCGATGAGCGGCAGGACGAAGCCGTCGAGCGCGTCCTTCGGGCAGTGGTCCGTGTGCAGCGCGACGGTGATCGGGTAGTTCTTCGCGACCTCGTGCGCGAAGGCCGCCATCGCGAGGGCACCGGCAGCGCGGTTCTTCACGGTCTGTCCGGCGAAGTAGTCGGCACCGCCGGTCGTGACCTGGATGATGCCGTCGGAGCCCGCCTCGGTCAGGCCCTGGAGGACCGCGTTGATGGTCTGCGAGGACGACACGTTGACTGCGGGGTAGGCGAACTTCCCGGCCTTCGCGCGGTCGATCATCTCGGCGTACTGTTCCGGCGTTGCGATGGGCACTGGGATCTCCTTCGACTTCTTCGGTGATGTCCTGTTCGATGCTAGTCAGGGCCGGTCGGTGCGCGTTCGGTGTCGCGGGTGCCTGTGGACGGATCACGTTCTGCACATCCGACCGCCGGGGAGGCCGGACGGTCGGCGCTCGGTACGCTGGGGGGTGTGACTCCCACGACTGAGACCGGCTCCCTGTTCCTCCAGCCCGACCGCAACCTCGCGCTCGAGCTCGTCCGCGCGACGGAGGCTGCCGCGATCCGTGCCCAGCCGTGGGTCGGCCGGGGTGAGAAGAACCTCGCCGACGGCGCCGCGGTGGACGCGATGCGCAAGTTCCTCGGCACCGTGAACTTCGACGGCGTGGTCGTCATCGGCGAGGGCGAGAAGGACAACGCCCCGATGCTCTACAACGGCGAGCACGTCGGCAACGGTCACGGCCCCGCCTGCGACATCGCGGTCGACCCGATCGACGGCACCTCGCTCACCGCCGCCGGCCGCCAGAACGCCATCTCGGTCATGGCCGTCTCGGACCGCGGCTCGATGTACGACCCGTCCGCCGTCTTCTACATGGACAAGATCGCTGCGGGGCCCGAGGGTCGCGGTGTCCTGGACCTCGACAAGCCGATCGGCGACAACATCCGTGCACTGGCGAAGGCCAAGGGCAAGGACCTCGAGGACATGGTCGTCGCCGTGCTCGACCGTCCGCGTCACGACGAACTCATCCGCGCCATCCGCGCGACGGGTGCCGGCACGCGACTGCTCCTCGACGGTGACGTCGCCGGCGGCATCGCGGCGGCACTGCCCGGCTCGGCCATCGACATGTGCGTCGGCGTCGGCGGCACCCCGGAGGGCATCATCACCGCGTGCGCGATCAAGGCGCTCGGCGGGGTCCTGCTCGGAAAGCTCCAGCCGAAGGACGACGAAGAGCGCGAGCGCGCCATCGCCGCCGGCCACGACCTGGACAAGGTCCTCGACCAGGACGACCTGGTGACCGGCGACAACACGTTCTTCGTCGCCACCGGTGTCACCGACGGCGTGCTCGTCGACGGTGTCCGTCGGTCGCGCGGCGTCATCCACACCGACTCGCTCGTGCTGCGGTCGCGCTCGAACACCATCCGTCGCATCCAGGCGGACCACCGCGCCGAGAAGTGGTTCTGATCCACTGAGCTGACGGCGCCCGGCACCTGGCACGCGGTGCCGATCGGCTGCGCACAACAGAAACCCGCTCGAACCACGGCATCCCGTGGTTCGGGCGGGTTTCTGTTGTGCGTGACCCGCTGACGCCGGGCGGCGGGCAGCGCGGGCGCCGGCGGCGGCGGGCAGCGCGGGCGGGAGGCGCCGCCGGGCGGCCGGCAGCGCGGACGCCGGGGCGCCTGCCGCGCTCAGTCCTCGGTCGCGCTGACGAGCTCCGGCGCGGTCAACAGCCGCGGCTCGTCCTCGATGCTCGCCGGGTCCGCGATCACCTTCGACTCGTCGAGCAGCGACAGCCGCCGTGCACTCGGCAGCACCTGCCGCTCGAGCGACCCCACGAAGCGGTTGTAGTCGACGACGCTGCCCCGGATCGACCGGCCGAGCTTGTCCACGTGGGTGGCCATCGTCGCCAGGCGCCCGTGCAGTTCGCGGGAGATCGTGAAGAGCTCGCGCGCCTCTTGCGTGACGACGTCCTGCTGCCACGAGAACGCGACGGTCTTCAGCACCGACCACAGCGTGACGGGGGAGGCCAGCGCCACACGCTTCCGGAACGCGTGGTCGAGCAGCCCCGGGTCGGCGGCCAAGGCACTGGCGATGAGCGACTCGGACGGGATGAACGCGACCGTCAGCTCCGGCGAGGCGTCGTAGCCGGACCAGTACTCCCGCGCGGCCAGGGCGTCGACGTGCGCCCGGAGCGCCTTGACGTGCTGCGTCATGAGCTGCTCACGACGCGCGGCTTCGGCTCCGGTGGCGCTCGCCGGGATCTCGGAGGCCTGCAGGTACGCGGCGAACGGCACCTTCGCGTCGACGGCGATCGACTTGCCGCCGGGCAGGTGCACGATCATGTCCGGACGGGCAGCGCCGGCGGAGGTCGTCACGGCGGACTGCACGTCGAAGTCGACGCGTTCGAGCAGTCCGGCGGCCTCGACCACGTTGCGCAGCTGCGTCTCGCCCCAGACCCCGCGCGTGCTGTTCGAGGACAGTGCGCCGGCGAGCGTCTCGGCGGTGGCGCGCAGGCGTTCCTCGGACTCGGCCGCGGACCGGAGCTGGGCGGAGATCGCGCCGTACTGCTCGCTGCGGGAACGTTCGAGTTCCGCGATCTTCTCGCGCATGACCTGCAGGGTGTCGGCGACCGGGCTCAGTGCCGTGAGGACCTTCGACTCGTCCTGCGCCCGCGCGGACTCCGCGCCGTGCAGACGCTGCACCAGGTGCTCGAGCTCGGCTGCGCGGCGTTCGAGGGAGTCGACCTGCCGGCGGTACTGCGTGTCCTGTGCGTCGAGCCGTCCGTCGGCGTCGTTCCGTGACTCCTCGAGCTGGGACCGGAGCGCCTCGGCCGTGGCTCGGGCGACCGCGGCGTCGACCCCGGCGCGGGACTTGGCGAGTGTCCACGCGACGAGTGCGCCGACGAGGGCGCCGAGCACGAGGCCGATGACCAGGGCGAGGATCTGCATGACGCGACCCTGGCAGGACCCACCGACACCGCGCCTCCCGTCCGTGACCGCGCCGAGCGGGGACAGGCCACCGCGCCAGGACTGCCGATCGAACCATGTCATGACATTAGGCCAAGCGTCGTGTACAGTCGTGCTCGTCCGACGATGAAGCCGCACGGAAGGTCCTGCTGTCGCATGACGATCGAAGCACCGCACGCCTACGACGTGATCACGATGGGACGCGTCAGCGTCGACATCTACCCGCAGCAGACCGGCCCCCTCGAAGACGTCGAGACGTTCTCGAAGTCAGTGGGTGGCAGTGCCACGAACGTCGCGATCGCGGCGGCCCGGCACGGCGCCGACACCGCCGTCATCACCCGCACCGGCAACGACCCGTTCGGCCGGTACATCGCCCGGACGCTCCCCGAGTTCGGCGTCGCCAACGACTTCGTCGCCACGGTCGACGGCCTGAACACGCCGGTCGCGTTCTGCGAGGTCTTCCCGCCGGACGACTTCCCGCTCTACTTCTACCGCGCTCCGAAGGCGCCGGACCTGATGATCACCGCGAAGAGCCTGCCGCTGCACGAGATCGAACGGGCCCGCGTCTTCTGGACCACCGTCACCGGGCTCAGCGAAGAGCCGAGCCGGACCGCGCACCACGTCGCCTACGCGGCCCGGAGCGCGTCGGAACACGCCACCAAGGTGCACACCGTGCTGGACCTGGACTACCGCTCGATGTTCTGGTCGACGCCGGCCGCCGCGACCCGCGAGGTCGCCGTCGCCCTCGAGCACGCGACCGTCGCGGTCGGCAACCGCGAGGAGTGCGAGGTCGCCGTCGGCGAGACCGACCCGGTGCGCGCCGCCGACGCGCTGCTGGAGCGCGGGGTCGAGATCGCGATCGTCAAGCAGGGACCGAAGGGCGTGCTGGCGAAGACCCGCGACGAGTTCGTCGAGGTCCGTCCGCACCGTGTCGACGTGGTCAACGGCCTCGGTTCCGGCGACGGGTTCGGCGGGGCGCTCACGCACGGGCTGCTGCAGGGCTGGGGACTCGAGCGGGTCCTGTCGTTCGCCAACGCGGCCGGCGCGATCGTCGCCACCCGCTTCGAGTGCTCGACGGCGATGCCGACGAGCGACGAGATCGACGCCTTCCTGCGGAGCAACCCGACGCAGGGCACGGCGACCGAGGGAACCAACGCCGAGGGAACCAACACCGAGGAGGCTCTCCATGCCTGAGCTGACCAGTTCCGACTTCGACCGCCTGCGCGACACCCGCGCTGGTCACCCCGAGCGGATCGCCTCGGTCCTCGCCTCGCGACGGAGGCGCCCCCTCCTGGGCGAGGACGGCAAGCTCTTCATCGTGGCTGCGGACCACCCCGCCCGCGGCGCGCTCGCCGTACGGGACGACCCGTCCGCGATGGCCAACCGCTACGACCTGCTGGAACGGCTCGTCGTCGCCCTCGGCCGACCCGGTGTCGACGGGGTGCTCGGGACGCCCGACATCCTCGAGGACCTGGCGCTCCTCGGCGCGCTCGACGACAAGGTGGTCGTCGGCTCGATGAACCGGGGTGGACTCCGCGGTGCGACGTTCGAGATGGACGACCGGTACACGGCGTACTCGGCCGCGTCGATCGCCGACTCCGGGTTCGACTTCGCGAAGCTGCTCATCCGCGTGGCCCTGTCCGACGCCGGGACCGCCCCGACGCTCGAGGCCACCGCCAAGGCCGTGACCGAGGCCGCCGCGCGCCGCCTGCCGATCATGCTCGAACCGTTCATGTCCGAGCACCGTGACGGCAGCGTCGTGAACGACCTGTCGGCCGAGGCCGTGATCACCTCGATGGCGATCGCCGCCGGCCTGGGGGAGTCGAGCGCCTACAGCTGGTTGAAGATCCCCGTCGTCGACGACATGGAGCGCGTGATGGCCGCGACGACGCTGCCGACGCTCCTGCTCGGCGGCGACCCGGCGTCCCGTCCGCTCGAGACCTACGCCAAGTGGGCCGACGCCCTCGCGCTGCCGGGCGTCCGTGGACTCGTCGTCGGTCGGACGCTCCTCTACCCGTCGGACGACGACGTGGCGGGTGCGGTCGACGTGGCCGCGGGGCTCGTCCACAGGGGGACGCCCTCCCGCGATCTGTCCACCGACCTGCACGACGCCACCACGGGCCCCGTCGGCTCCGCGAGCATGAACGAGCCCGTCTCGGAAGGAAGCAACGCATGACCACCACGAGCGCACCCACCACGACCACCGGCGAGCCCACCGACGGCGCGACCGTCGGGCACTGGATCGACGGCGCCCACGTCCCCTCGACCTCCGGCCGGACCGCGCCCGTGTACGACCCGGCCCGCGGGGTCGTGACGAAGCAGGTCGCGCTCGCCGACGAGCGCGAGGTGCAGGCGGCGATCGCCAGCGCCAAGGCCGCGTTCCCGGCGTGGAGCGAGCTGTCGCTGAGCAAGCGGCAGCAGATCATGTTCTCGTTCCGCGAGATCCTGAACCGCGACAAGGCCGAGCTGGCCGAGATCATCACGAGCGAGCACGGCAAGGTCGTCTCCGACGCGCTCGGGGAGATCGCCCGCGGGCAAGAGGTCGTCGAGCTGGCGACGAGCATCCCGCAGCTGCTCAAGGGCGAGTTCTCCGACCAGGTGTCGACCGGCATCGACGTCTACTCGATCCGCCAGCCGCTCGGCGTGGTGGGCATCATCAGCCCCTTCAACTTCCCGGCGATGGTGCCGCTCTGGTTCCTGCCGATCGCCATCGCCGCCGGCAACACCGTCGTGCTGAAGCCGAGCGAGAAGGACCCGTCCGCGGCCATCTGGCTGGCGTCGAAGTTCACCGAGGCCGGACTGCCGGCCGGCGTCTTCACGGTGCTGAACGGCGACAAGGTCGCGGTCGACGGACTCCTGACCAGCCCCGACGTCGAGTCGATCTCGTTCGTCGGGTCGACCCCGATCGCGCAGTACGTCTACGAGACCGGGACGAAGCACGGCAAGCGCGTGCAGGCCCTCGGCGGCGCCAAGAACCACATGCTCGTGCTGCCCGACGCCGACCTGGACCTGGTCGCGGACAACGCCATCAACGCGGGCTTCGGTTCCGCCGGTGAGCGCTGCATGGCGATCTCGGTCGTCGTCGCGGTGGAGCCCGTCGCCGACGAGCTCATCGCGAAGATCGCCGAGCGGGCCGCCACACTGCGCATCGGTGACGGCCGCCGCGGCTGCGACATGGGGCCGCTCGTCACCGAGCAGCACCGCGACAAGGTCGCCTCGTACATCGAGGTCGCTGAGCAGGACGGTGCGGTCATCGTGGTGGACGGCCGCACCGTCCGTCCCGACGGGGACGAGAACGGCTTCTGGCTCGGCCCGACGCTGATCGACAAGGTGCCGACGTCGAGCCGCGTCTACACCGAGGAGATCTTCGGCCCGGTGCTGAGCGTCGTCCGCGTGGAGTCCTACGAAGAAGGGCTGGCGCTGATCAACGGCGGCGCGTACGGCAACGGCACGGCGATCTTCACGAACGACGGCGGGGCCGCCCGACGGTTCCAGCGCGACGTGCAGGTCGGCATGATCGGCATCAACGTCCCGATCCCCGTGCCCGTGGCCTACTACTCGTTCGGCGGGTGGAAGAACTCGCTGTTCGGTGACCACAAGGCGTACGGCGCGGACGGCGTCAGCTTCTTCACGCGGCAGAAGGCGATCACCTCCCGGTGGCTCGACCCGTCGCACGGCGGCATCAACCTCGGCTTCCCGTCGAACGGCTGATCCGACGATGACCGACAACTGGTTCAACCCGCGGGGGTCCCGGCCGGAGGACGGCTGGACCGACGTGATCGACGGGCGCGTGCCGGGCTGGGCGCACACCGGGCTCCGGACGGGCACGCTGCGCGACGGCGGGTCGCTGCACCTGGGTGCCGGCGCCGTCGAACGGATCGTGGTGCCGCTCGCCGGCAGCTTCACCGTGACGTACGACGATGCTGTGGCGGACAACAGCGCGGGGACGGCGGGCGGCGCCGTGCAGGAGCTCGAGGGACGCGCCAGCGTGTTCGAGGGCCCGACGGACGTCCTGTACCTCGGCTCAGGCACCGCCGCGGTGATCACCGGCGTCGGCCGGGTCGCGGTCGCCGAAGCCCCCACCGACACGGTCAAGCCCGCGACGTACATCCCGCGGCAGGACGTGCCCGTCGAACTGCGGGGTGCCGGGCAGTCGAGCCGGCAGGTCCACAACTTCGGCACCCCCGCGGCACTCGACGCCGCGCGGTTGATCGTGTGCGAGGTCATCACCCCCGCGGGCAACTGGTCCTCGTGGCCGGCGCACAAGCACGACACCGAACTGTCCGGCCAGGAATCCGAGCTCGAGGAGATCTACTACTACGAGTCCGCCGTCGCCCGCGGCTCCGAGCACGTCGCCGCGGACACCGCCGACCCGTTCGCGCTGCACCGGACCTCGGCCTCGGACGACCGACCGATCGACGAGTTCCGCCAGGTCCGGACCGGCGACGTCGCCCTGGTGCCGTACGGCTGGCACGGCCCCGCGGTCGCGGCTCCGGGCTACGACATGTACTACCTGAACGTGATGGCCGGACCCGGACCGGAACGCGTCTGGAACATCACCGACGACCCCGCCCACGGGTGGGTCCGTCAGCTCTGGGAGTCCGAGTCCCTCGACCCCCGCCTGCCCTACCTCAAGGAGGACGTGTGACCACCACCACGACCCGTCGCATGACCGTCGGCCAGGCGCTCGTCGAGTTCCTGGCCAACCAGTGGACGGTGGACGGCGACGTCCGCGAGCGCACGATCCCGGGCATCTTCGGCATCTTCGGGCACGGCAACGTCGCCGGACTCGGGCAGGCGATCAAGCAGCTCCACGTCGAACAGCCCGGACTGCTGCCGTACCACCAGGCCCGCAACGAGCAGGCGATGGTGCACGAGGCCGTCGGGTTCGCGCGGATGCACCGCCGTCGCGCGACCTTCGCCGCCACCGCATCGGTCGGACCCGGTGCCGCCAACATGCTCACCGCGGCGGCGCTCGCCACGACGAACCGGCTGCCGGCGCTGCTGCTGCCCTCGGACACCTTCGCCACGCGCACCACGGATCCGGTGCTGCAGCAGATCGAGATGCCGCACGACACCTCGATCCAGGTGACCGACGCGTTCCGACCGCTCTCGCGCTTCTTCGACCGGGTGGTCCGCCCGGAGCAGCTCTTCTCGATCGCGCTCCAGGCCATGCGGGTCCTCACCGACCCGGCCGAGACGGGTGCGGTGACGATCGCCCTGCCCGAGGACGTCCAGGCCGAACAGCTCGACGTCCCGGTCGCGTTCCTGCAGCCCCGTGAGTGGCACATCCGCCGCCCACTGCCCGAGACCGGTCCGCTCGAGCGCGCGGTCTCGGCGATCCGGCAGGCGAAGCGTCCGGTCATCGTGGCGGGTGGCGGTGTCCTCTACTCCGGTGCCGAGGACGAGCTCCGCCGCTTCGTGGAGGCCACCGGGATCCCGGTCGGTACCTCGCAGGCCGGCGGTGGATCGCTGCTCTGGGACCACCCGCAGTACCTCGGCGGCATCGGCGCGACCGGCACGGCCGCCGCCAACGCCGTCGCGGCCCAGGCCGACGTCGTGATCGGCATCGGCACGCGCTACAGCGACTTCACGACCGCGTCACGCACGGCCTTCCAGGACCCGGACGTCACCTTCGTCAACGTCAACGTGGCGTCCTTCGACGCCTACAAGCACGGCACGCAGCTGCCGGTGATCGCCGACGCTCGGGAGGCCCTGGTCGCCATGACGACGGTGCTCACCACCGATGCGTCGTACGCGGTCGACGCCGGCTACGCCGCCGAGGTCCGGGACCGGAAGCGGGAGTGGGACGCCGTCGTCGACGAAGCGTTCACGCCGTCGCGGGCCGACCTGCCCGGACAGGCCGAGATCATCGGCGCCGTCCAGGCGGCCACCGACCCACATGACGTGGTCATCCAGGCCGCAGGGTCGTTGCCCGGTGACCTGCACAAGCTCTGGCGGGTCCGCGATGCGCTCGGGTACCACGTCGAGTACGCGTTCTCGTGCATGGGCTACGAGATCGCCGGCGGCATCGGGGTCCGCCGTGGGGCCCCGGACCGCGATGCGATCGTCATGGTCGGTGACGGCTCGTACCTGATGCTGCACACCGAGCTCGTGACCGCGGTCGCCGAGGGCATCAAGATCATCGTCGTGCTCATCCAGAACCACGGGTACGCGTCGATCGGCCACCTGTCGGAGACCGTCGGCTCGGAGCGCTACGGCACGAAGTACCGCTACCTGGACGAGACCCGGTCGTTCGAGGACGGCGAGCCGCTGCCGGTCGACCTGGCAGCCAACGCCCGGTCCTACGGCGTCGACGTGATCGAGGTCCAGCCCGGCCCGGACAGCATCGCCGACCTCGGGGCAGCGGTCCGTCAGGCGAAGGCGAACGACCACACCACCCTCGTCCACATCAACTCCGACCCGCTGGTCTACGCGCCCGAGGGCGACGGCTGGTGGGACGTGCCGGTCGCGCAGACCTCCACCCTCCCCAGCACCCAGGCCGCCCGCGCCGAGTACGAGCAGCAGGTCGCCGCGCAGCGTCCGCTGCTCGGCTGAACCCGATCCGAGAC
>NZ_JASDDD010000060.1:0-19241 GCF_030407555.1 Curtobacterium sp. APC 4022 | reverse complement strand
CCCCGCCCCGTCCCGCCCGCGGTAGTCGAATGCGACGGACATCAGTAGCCTCCGGAGAACTTGTCGCCGAAGTCGATCCCGCTCGCGGCGATGGCGTCGGCGGACGCGTCGGACGGGGACTCGACGCGCTGCACCAGTCGGTCGAAGCCCTCGAGGTCGTGCACCTTCTCGAGCGCCGCCTTGCGGGTGATGGTGCCGACGTTGACCAGTTCCGCCAGGTCCTGGTCCATGGTGTGCATGCCCGCGTCGCGCCCCGCCTGCATCGCCGAGGTGATCTGGTACGTCTTTCCCTCGCGGATGAGGTTGCCGATCGCGGGGGTCGTCTTCATGATCTCGGTGGACACGATGCGCCCGGTGCCGTTGGCCTTGGGGACGAGGGTCTGGCACACGACACCTTCGAGGGTGGCGGCGAGCTGGGTGCGGATCTGCCCCTGCTGGTGCGGCGGGAACACGTCGATGACGCGGTCGATGGTGCCGGGAGCGCTCTGCGTGTGCAGGGTGGCGAACACCAGGTGGCCCGTCTCGGCGGCGGTGAGGGCGACGGAGATCGTCTCGAGGTCGCGGAGCTCGCCGATGAGGATGACGTCCGGGTCCTGGCGCAGCACGTGCTTCAACGCGCGGGCGAAGGACTGCGTGTCCGCGCCGACCTCGCGCTGGTTGATGATTGCCTTCTTGTGGTCGTGCATGAACTCGATCGGGTCCTCGACCGTCACGATGTGGTCGGCCCGGGTCTCGTTGACCAGGTCGATGAGCGCGGCGAGGGTGGTCGACTTGCCGGATCCAGTCGGGCCGGTGACGAGCACGAGGCCGCGCGGCAGCTTGGCGAACTCCCCCACGTGCTCGGGGATGCCGAGCTGCTTGAGGGTCTTGATCTTCGTGGGGATGATGCGGAAGGCCGCACCCCAGTTGCCGCGCTGCTGGTAGTAGTTCACGCGGAAGCGGAACTCGGGCGACAGCGAGTACGCGAAGTCGAGTTCCTGTTCCTGGTCGAACTGCGCCGCCTGTTCGGCGGACATCAGGGTCTTGAGGGCGGCGATGACCTTGTTGCGCGCCCACGGGCCTCCCGGCACGGCGGGACGGAGCGAGCCGTCGACGCGGACCGTGGGCGGCGCGTCGGCGGTGACGTGCAGGTCGGACGCACCCTGGTAGACGACCTGGGCGAGTGCGGTGACGAGGTCGGCGTCGGCGTCTTCCCGCGCGTGGCGGGTGAAGTTGATCTCGGCGCTGCCGGACGGCGCGGCCATCGGCACCGGCGGTGCGGTGACGGCCTGGAGGCTCGTGGTCACGACCGCGGGCACGACCGGCAGCCGTTCGGTCGCCTGGTACCCGAGTGCGGAGTCCGGTTCGTAGCCGTAGGTCGCGGTCGACGGCGGCACCGCGGCTGGCGGGGTGGCCGGCACGGCGTACGGCTGGGCGACAGGGACGGCGACGGGTGCGCCGCTCGGGGCACCCCAGCCGACGAGGTCGTCGCTCAGGTCGTAGACGGGGGTGGCCGGCACCGCGGGCGCGGCGCCTGCGTCCGGGGTGGCGGGTTCGGCGGGCTGCACGGGGTGCTGCTGCGCGGCCTGCGCCAGGCGTGCGGCCCGGCGGCCACCGACCTCCAGGCCGGGTGTCCCGGGGTGCCAACCGTCGACGGGTTCGTCGCCGGCAGGGGTCAGGTCGTACACGGAGTCCGTCATCTGTCCGTCCTCCACGCCTACGCGACCACGCGCAGGATCTCGTCGACGCTCGTCAGCCCGAGCTTGACCTTCTCCCACCCGTCCATGCGGAGGGTGAGCATGCCCTGCTCCTGGGCGACGCGGCTGATCTCGGCGCTCGAGGCCCGGGACACCGCGAGGCGCTCGATCTCCTCGGACACGGTCATGACCTCGTGCAGGGCGATGCGTCCGCGGTACCCGGTGTTCGAGCAGACGGAGCAGCCGATCGGCGCGAAGAAGTCCGGCACCTCGGCGGCGGCGCTGTCGAGGAACCCGAGGGCGTGCAGCTGCTCGGCTTCGTAGAACGCGGGGGCCTTGCACCGGTCGCAGAGCTTGCGGGCCAGACGCTGGGCGACCACGCAGTCGAGTGCGGATCCGACGAGGAACGGTTCGATGTCCATCTCGGTGAGCCGGGTGATCGCGGACGGGGCGTCGTTGGTGTGCAGGGTGGAGAGCACGAGGTGGCCGGTCAGCGACGCCTCGATCGCGATCTGGGCGGTCTCGTGGTCACGGATCTCACCGAGCAGGACGACGTCGGGGTCGGAGCGGAGGATGCTGCGGAGCGCCGATGCGAAGGTCAGTCCGGCCTTCGGGTTGACCTGCACCTGGTTGACACCCGCCATCCGGTACTCGACCGGGTCCTCGACGGTGATGACATTGATCTCGGGCTTCGCGACCGCGTTCAGGGTCGTGTAGAGCGTGGTCGACTTGCCGGAACCGGTGGGGCCGGTGACCAGGATCATGCCGTACGGCTTCGAGTAGGAGCGCTGGTAGGCAGCGGCGTTCCGGTCGAGCAGGTTGAGGTCCTTCAGCGTCAACGACGTGTTCGTGTTGTCGAGGATGCGCATGACGACCTTCTCGCCCCACACCGTCGGCAGCGTCGCGACGCGGAGGTCGATCTGTCGTCCGCCGTGCCGGACGGACATCCGGCCGTCCTGGGGCTTCCGCCGCTCGGCGATGTCGATGTCGCTCATGATCTTGAGCCGGCTGATGACGCCGTTCTGGATGTTCTTGGGCGCCGGGGTCATCTCGTGCAGGACACCGTCGATGCGGTAGCGGACCCGGACCTCGTGCTCGCCGGGCTCGATGTGGATGTCGGACGCGTGGTCCTGGATCGCCTGCGAGACCAGCAGGTTGACGAAGCGGACGATCGGGACGTCGTCGAGCGAGCCGTCGCCGATGTCCGCCTGGTGCTCGGTGGTCCGCGCTTCTTCTTCGAGCGACGACGTCAGGTCGTTGAGCTCGTCGTCGGCGCGCAGGTACCGGTCGAACGCCGACAGCAGGTCACGTTCGTCCACCTGCAGTGGCTTGATCGGCCGGCCGGACGCCGTGCGGGCGTCGTCGATCGCCAGGACGTTCGCCGGGTTGACCATGGCGAGCACGAGAGTCTCGCCCTCGAACCCGATGCCGAGCACCGCGTGCCGGCGGCACAGCGGCGCGGGGAGCACCGAGACGGCCGTGCCGTCGACCGGGTAGTCGGTCAGCGGGACCGTCTTCGAGTTGTGCGACGCCGCACGCGCGGTGATGTACTGCGCCTCGCTCACGACGCCCTGCTCGACGAGTGAGCGGATCGCCTGCTCGTCGACGTCTTCGTGACCGGTCATCGCGTCGAGGTACTCGATCGGGAGGGCGCCGTTGAGGATCAGGATCTCGGACAGGGTTGCCATGTGCCCTGTACCTCCTTGCTTGCGCGCGCGACGGATCGGCGTGGATCGATGGGCGCCGCCAGGGTTGCGGCGCTCGACCACGGTACGTCCGGCGCCCGGCCGCGGAGCAGTCCCAGAAGGAGGGGCCGGAGGGGTTCTGACTGGACCCAGAACAGGGGTACCCGCGGGTATCGAGATCCGCGGATGGGGCCTAGAGCGCCATCGAGGTCGTGATCGTGGCGCTCCCGCCGACGAACCCGAGTCGTTCGTAGAGCGCCACGGCACCGCTCGGGTTCTCAGCGTCGACCTCGAGGGACGCCGCGGACAGTCCGGCGTCGCGCAGGGCGTCGAGGGTGGCCCGGACGACCAGCGGTGCGAGGCCCCGCCCGCGTGCTCGACGGACGACACCGACCCAGTGGATGTACCCGAAGCTCCGTCCGCGGGCGGCGAAGGCACCGGGGTCGGACTCGACCACCGTGAACGCCAGGACGTCCCCCTGCTCGTCCACGACCACGCGAGACAGGTCCAGCCGGCTCTTCTCGGCGGTGAGGTACCCGCGCCAGTCCGCTTCGACCATCGGCTGGGAGCCCCAGTGGTCGCGGAAGGCGTCGTTCTTGGCCGCCCGCATCGGCTCGATGTCGTCTCCGGTCGCCGCGCGCAGCACGAGGCCGTCCGGCAGCGCCGGCAGGGAGTCCCGTTCCGCAGCGCGCTCGTCACCGTCGAGCACGACCTGCATGTCGACCCAGGTGCGCACCGGGTGGAGTCCAGCCCGTGCGGCAAGCGCGAGCGCGGACGACCCCTGCGGAGCAGTGAGGTCGACGGCACCGGGCAGATCGAGGTCGAGCCCGGCGAGGTGCTGTCGTGCCCGCGCGGTCTGCCAGGCGAGCACCCGTCGGCCGATGCCCTGACCGCGGTAGGTGGGGCGCACCGAGCCGCCCAGGAGGATCCGGGCAGCGGTGTCCCTGGTCGGGACGGGGATGACGATGGCGTACGCGTGCACATGCCCGTCAGCATCGATCCCGACGACCGTGTCACGCTCGGGGTCGAGCCCTTCTGTGGACAGCCGGTGCACGAAGTCCTCTGTGGAGGGATGCGCGTGCGGCTCGTCGACCGCCGCCGACTCGAGGGCGATGCCGTGCACGGCCGGCAGGTCCGCCATGGTGGCCGGCCGGAACGTCAGCCCGCCGACCGGCTCGGGGAAGTCGAGGTGAGCCGGAGCCGTGACCCGTTCGCGCAGCGTCGCCATGCCTCCAGCATGCCCTACCCCTCGACGCGCCCGGCATCGACGGACCATGATGAGACATGGACATCACGAGCGTGACCGTGGGGTTGCCCGTGACCGACCTCGAGGCCTCCTGCCTCTGGTACGGCGCGGTGTTCGAACGGCTCGAGCCCGACCTCGAACCGACCGAGGGCGTCGCCGAGTACGAGGTCGGCGGCATCTGGATCCAGCTCCTCGAGGAGCCCGACGCCGACGACAACCCCGTCATCGTCCGCTTCGGCGTCGACGATGTCGCCGCCCAGCACGCCCGCATCGCGGCCCTCGGCATCGACGTCGGACCGATCGAGTGCGTCGACGGAGCCGTCGACTGGTTCGACGCCCGCGACCCCGACGGCAACGTCCTCAGCCTCTACTCGCTCGCCGACGAGAGTGGCCGCGGTTCCGGCGGGCGCGACAGCGACGCCGGGCGCTCCGTCTAGGACCCGCCCCGTCCGGACGGGAGGCCCGTGACGGGTCCGCTCCGTGCCTCCCGTCCGTCACCGTGGCTCGGCACGCAACTGACGGAACCAACCCAGCACCAGGGGCACCACCGTCCAGATCATGAACGACGTGAGTGCCGGTCCGACCCCGACGGCACCTGCGTCGTCATCGACCCTCCACCGGAGGACCGGGTCCGCAAGCCAGCTGGCGAAGCCGTAGGGATTGGCCCAGACGAGGACAGCGGGGGTGAAGGCGAGTGCGATCGTCAGGACGAACGGCGCGAACACCGCAACCACGAGCGCCGGCGCAGTGCGCAGGATGAGCCCTCCGACCGCCATGGCCGTCAGGGCCGACGCGATGGTGGTGCCCAGCATCGAAGCGAACTGCGCGCCGACTCCAGCAGTCACGATGGTTTCGGCTGCCTGGACATGTGCGACGAGGAACACCAGGGCCGCGATGATGTGGATCACGACGAGTGAGCCCACCGTGAGCGCGAGGACAGCGAGGTAGCGGGCGACGATGACCCGAGAACGCCTCGGAGTCAGGACGAAGGTCACCAGGGCGGCCCGTGTGCCCCAGTCTGCAGTGAAGACCATGACCGCGAGCATCCCCACCAAGAGCGGCAGACCGAGCGACACCGCGGACACGAACGACTCGAATGTTCCGGATGTCCCGCCGGGGACGACGAGGCCGAGCGCGATACCAGCGCCGATCGTGACGATGAACGCCCATCGAGGACCCCGAGTGTCCACTGCTCGCCTGAGTTCGACGGTGGTGAGTCGGAAGACCTTCCGCATCAGTCGACCTTCCCCTGGTACTCGGGTGCCGACACTGTTGCGAGGAACTCGTCCAGACGGTGCTCATCGGCCCGGAGCTCGCACAGAGCGATGCCCTGGTCGCAGGTGAGTCGCCCGACGGCGACGGGGGAAGCCTCCACGACGAAGCGGCTCCCGGTCTGCTGAACACGCCATCCGGCTGCTCGGAGGACGCTTCCGAGACGGGTGTCGTCCGACCCGACTGTCGTCCGTTCTGTTCGGACGTCGCTCAGCGCCGTGTCCGCGACCACCCTCCCACGGGACACGGCGACGAGTCTGTCGGCTGTCCGCTCGACAGCAGCGAGCTGATGGGTCGAGACGAGCACGGTCCCTCCGCGATCGGCGAACGTCGTGAGCACGTGATCGAGCCAGAGGATGCCGCCGGGATCGAGGCCGTTGGACGGTTCGTCCAACACGAGCGCGCCCGGGTCACCCAGCAGGGCGTGTGCGATGCCGAGGCGCTGCCGCATGCCGAGTGAGAGCTGTCCCACGCGTCGCATCTGCACGCCTCCGAGTCCGACCAGCTCGACGCATTCGACCGCGCGGTGGGAATCGACCCCCATCGTCATCGCGCCCAGCCGCAGCGTCTCTCGAACTGTGCGACCAGGGTGGAAGGCCGACGCGTCCAGGACGACACCGATGGCAAGCGCGGGCTCCTCGATGTCCAGGAGACGTCGGCCGTTGATGAGTGCCGCACCGGCGTCGGGCCTGGTCAGACCAGCCAGGACGCGCAGAGCGGTCGTCTTCCCTGCACCGTTCGGACCGCAGAACGCAGTGATCGTGCCTGGTCGACAGGTGAAACTCACGTCGGAGAGAACGGTGTTCCGTCCGTAGCGCTTGCTCACACCGTGGAGAGCGATCTCGACGCTCATCGTGTCACCGCGTGGATCAGGAACGCGCTGCTGCAGAGGAGCAGGCAGAAGACGAACGCAACGGGGGCTCGACGGTTCGCTGAGTCCAGTGTCCCGGCGGCCGCGCAGCACATCACAGCACCGCCCGCGGCCGCTACCGCGAGTGGCTTGTCCGTGAGTACCGCCGTCGGAGCCCACATCGCGATGACGACTGCAACGACGGACAGGACACTCGCTCCTCGAGACCGCAACGGATGTGGTCGTGTTGTTCTCGTTGTCGGCATCTCCGTGGTCTCCACCGCCTCCGGTGACGGGGGCCGCACCCCAGTACGGCCCCCGGTCACGCCCATCAGTTGAAGGACTTCCAGATGTCCCAGGCGGTGATCGCCGTGCTGATCGCACCGACCACGCCCTTGATCGCTGGCCACACCTTCGTCCGGAATGTCGCGTACGCCTTCTTGACGCCGTCCACGACCTTGTTCCAGAGTGCGGGCACCTTCTTCAGCGCGTTGATCGCAGTGCGGACGAGGGTGCCCCAGCTCCGCGTCTCGGTGCCGGTCGCGGTCGCGGTCGGCGCTGCAGGCGCTGCCCGGGGAGACTCCGAGATCGAGAGCGCCTCGGCCCGGACAGACACGTGATCGCCTCGGACCGCCGCGGGCCCCTGGGCGGTGGGCGCGCTGGCCTGGGCCGACAGCCCTGATCCGAGCACGGACGCAGCGGTGATGCAGGCGACGATCGCCGTGGTGGTCGCCCAGTTGTGTTGCTTACACTTCATCAGATTGCTCCTCGCAGTCATCGGGCGCCGGACCGGGCATGGTCCGGCGCCCTTTCCGAACTCGGGGCAACATATCAGGTGTAGACGTTCAGTTCTACTCGGGGGCTGGTGCTGTTTGACATCCCGCGACAGAGCCACCACCGAACGGACAAGGATCCCGCGCCCGACTTCCACCGCCGACGAAAGCGGCCGTGGTTCCGGTGGTCGCGACAGCGACGCCGGTCTGCGCTTGGGACCCAGCCCCATCCGGACAGGAGGCCCGTGGCGAGCCCTCCCCGTGCCTCCCGTCCGGCGCCCGCGGGCGCAACCGCACGAACGAAGAAGGGCCCCGCATCCGACTGGATGCGGGGCCCTCCTCAGGGACTCACTCGGTTCAGTTGTACGTACCCGGCGTGAAGTCGTCCGACGAGAAGCTGTCGAAGTCGACGAAGCTCAGGTCGGCGTCCGAGAACGACGAGTCGTCCGCGAAGATGCGGTTCGGGTACCGCTCGGCCTTCGCTTCTTCCGTCGCGTTCACGTCCACGTCGCGGTACCGGCTGAGGCCCGTCCCGGCGGGGATGAGCTTACCGATGATGACGTTCTCCTTGAGGCCGACGAGCTGGTCCTGCTTGCCCTCCATGGCCGCCTGCGTCAGGACGCGGGTGGTCTCCTGGAAGGACGCGGCGGACAGCCACGACTCGGTCGCGAGGGACGCCTTCGTGATGCCCATGACCTCCTGGCGAGCCGAGGCGGTCTTGCGACCCTCCTGCAGCGCAGCACGGTTGATCGCGTTGTAGCGCGACCGGTCGACGAGCTCACCCGGCAGCAGGTCGGTGTCGGCGTGGTCGACGACGGTGACCTTGCGGAGCATCTGACGGACGATGACCTCGATGTGCTTGTCGTGGATCGGCACACCCTGCGAGCCGTAGACGTCCTGCACACCGTTGACCAGGTGCTTCTGGACCTCTCGGACACCCTTGACCCGGAGGACTTCCTTCGGGTCGACGGTGCCGGCGATGAACTGCTCGCCGAGCTCGACGTGCTGGCCGTCCTCGATGAGGAGGGTCGCACGCTTGAGCACCGGGTAGATGAACGGCTCGTCGCCGTTGTCCGGCGTGAGGATGATCCGACGACCCTTGTCCGTGTCCTCGATCGTGGCGCGGCCGGGGGCCTCGGCGATCGGGGACGCGCCCTTCGGGGTACGCGCCTCGAAGAGCTCGGTCACGCGGGGCAGACCCTGCGTGATGTCGTCGGCCGAGGCCGAACCACCCGTGTGGAAGGTACGCATCGTCAGCTGGGTACCGGGCTCACCGATGGACTGGGCGGCGATGATGCCGACCGCCTCACCGATGTCGACCAGGTTGCCCGTGGCGAGCGAACGGCCGTAGCACTGCGCGCAGACACCGACGGCCGACTCGCAGGTCAGGACCGAGCGCACCTTGATGCTCTCGACACCGGCTGCCAGCAGCTTGTCGAGGAGGACGTCACCGACGTCCTCGCCGCCCTCGGCCACCACGGTGCCCGAGGCGTCGACGGCCTCGGTCGCGAGGGTGCGCGAGTAGACGGTGTTCTCGACACGCGGGTCCCGGACGAGCTTGCCGTCGGCACCCATCGTCGCGATCGGCAGCTCGAGGCCACGGGTCGTCCCGCAGTCGTCCTCACGGATGATGACGTCCTGCGACACGTCCACGAGACGACGGGTCAGGTACCCCGAGTCGGCGGTACGGAGAGCCGTGTCCGCCAGACCCTTGCGAGCACCGTGCGTGGCGATGAAGTACTCCGCCACGGTCAGGCCCTCGCGGTACGAGTTGATGATCGGGCGGGCGATGATGTCACCCTTCGGGTTGCTCACCAGACCACGCATACCGGCGATGTTGCGCACCTGCAGCCAGTTACCACGAGCACCCGACGACACCATGCGGTTGATGGTGTTGTCCTTCGGGAAGTTGTCGCGCATCTCCTGCGCGATCTCGTTCGTGGCCTCGGTCCAGATCTTGATCAGGTCGGCGCGACGCTCCGAGTCCGTGATCAGACCCTTGTCGAACTCACCTTGGACCTTGGCGGCCTGGATCTCGTAGCCCGCGATGATCTCCTTCTTGCGAGGAGGCGTCACGACGTCCGAGAGGGCGACGGTCACACCGGAGCGGGTGCCCCAGTAGAAGCCGGCGTCCTTGATCCGGTCGAGTGCAGCGGCCGTCTCCGTCTTGGAGTAGCGCTCGGCGAGGTCGTTGACGATCGCAGAGAGCGTGCCCTTGTCGGTGACCTTCTGGACGAACGGGTAGTCCGTCGGGAGGGTCTCGTTGAACAGCGCGCGACCGAGGGTGGTCTCGAGGAGGATCGACTGACCGACCTCGTAGCCCTCGGGTGCTTCACCCTCGGCGAAGTGGACACCCGACATGCGGATCTTCACCATCGCGTTGAGGTGCAGCGTGTTCTGGTCCTTCGCCATGATCGCCTCGGCGACCGAGGAGAACGAACGGCCTTCACCGACGGCGCCCTCGCGGACGGTCGTCAGGTGGTGCAGACCGATGATCATGTCCTGTGCGGGCAGGGTCACCGGGCGGCCGTCGGACGGCTTCAGGATGTTGTTCGAGGCGAGCATCAGGATGCGGGCCTCGGCCTGGGCCTCGACCGACAGCGGCAGGTGCACGGCCATCTGGTCGCCGTCGAAGTCCGCGTTGAACGCAGCACAGACCAGCGGGTGGAGCTGGATGGCCTTGCCCTCGACGAGCTGCGGCTCGAACGCCTGGATGCCGAGACGGTGCAGCGTGGGCGCACGGTTCAGCAGCACGGGGCGCTCGCGGATGATCTCCTCGAGCACGTCCCACACCTGGGCACGCGAACGCTCGACCATGCGCTTGGCCGACTTGATGTTCTGCGCGTGCGACAGGTCGATCAGGCGCTTGATGACGAACGGCTTGAACAACTCGAGCGCCATCTGCTTGGGCAGACCGCACTGGTGGAGCTTGAGCTGCGGGCCGACGATGATGACCGAACGACCCGAGTAGTCGACGCGCTTGCCGAGCAGGTTCTGGCGGAAACGACCCTGCTTGCCCTTGAGCATGTCGCTCAGGGACTTCAGGGCGCGGTTGCCGGTACCCGTGACGGGGCGGCCACGACGACCGTTGTCGAACAGCGCGTCGACCGCTTCCTGCAGCATGCGCTTCTCGTTGTTCACGATGATCTCGGGGGCACCGAGGTCGAGCAGGCGGCGGAGACGGTTGTTGCGGTTGATCACACGACGGTAGAGGTCGTTGAGGTCCGACGTGGCGAAGCGGCCACCGTCGAGCTGCACCATCGGGCGCAGTTCCGGCGGGATGACCGGCACGACGTCGAGCACCATCGCAGCCGGCGAGTTGCCGGTGGCGAGGAAGGAGCTGACGACGCGCAGACGCTTGATCGCGCGGATCTTCTTCTGGCCCTTGCCCTCGGCGATCTGCAGACGCAGTGCCTCGGCCTCGGCGGCCAGGTCGAAGGCCTCGAGCCGCAGCTTGATCGCCTCGGCGCCCATGAAGGCGTCGAAGTAGATCCCGAAGCGGTCCTGGAGCTCGTGGAAGACGGCGTCCTCGGGCTTGAGGTCGCCCACCTTGAGGTTGCGGAAGTCCTCCCACACACGCTCGAGACGGGTGATGTCCTCGTCGAAGGACTTGCGGACCTGGGACATCTCCTTCTCGGCGGTGTCCTTGGTCCGGCGCTTCACGTCGGCCTTGGCGCCTTCTTCCTCGAGCGCTGCGAGGTCGTCCTCGAGCTTCTTGAGGCGGTCGGCGATGATCGAGTCGCGCTGACCCTCGAGCGTCTTGATCTCGAGGCGCATCTCGTTCTCGAGGCCGGGCATGTCAGCGTGACGGCCCTCCTCGTCGATGCTGATGATCATGTAGGCAGCGAAGTAGATGACCTTCTCGAGGTCCTTCGGGGCCATGTCCAGCAGGTAGCCCAAGCGCGACGGAACGCCCTTGAAGTACCAGATGTGCGTGACGGGTGCGGCGAGCTCGATGTGGCCCATGCGCTCACGACGGACCGAGGACTTGGTGACCTCGACGCCGCAGCGCTCGCAGACGATGCCCTTGAACCGGACTCGCTTGTACTTGCCGCAGGCGCACTCCCAGTCGCGGGACGGACCGAAGATCTGTTCACCGAACAGACCGTCCTTCTCGGGCTTCAGGGTGCGGTAGTTGATCGTCTCCGGCTTCTTGACCTCGCCGTACGACCACTGGCGGATGTCCTCGGCGGTAGCGAGGCCGATCCGAATGGCGTCAAAGGAAGTTGCTTCGAGCAATGTTCTTCTCTCTTGCTGGTTCGAAACGTGTTCAGCGGGCGGGATCAGATGTCGTCGACGGACGACGACTCGAACCGCGAGGAGATGTTGATGCCGAGCTCTTCAGCGGCACGGAAGACCTCGTCGTCCGTGTCGCGCAGGCTGACCGCCTGGCCGTCCGCCGAGAGGACCTCGACGTTCAGGCAGAGCGACTGCATCTCCTTCATGAGGACCTTGAACGACTCCGGGATGCCGGGCTCCTGGATGTTCTCGCCCTTGACGATCGCCTCGTAGACCTTCACGCGGCCGAGGATGTCGTCGGACTTGATCGTCAGGAGCTCCTGGAGGGCGTACGCGGCACCGTATGCCTCGAGCGCCCACACCTCCATCTCGCCGAAGCGCTGTCCACCGAACTGCGCCTTCCCACCCAGCGGCTGCTGCGTGATCATCGAGTACGGGCCGGTCGAACGGGCGTGGATCTTGTCGTCGACCAGGTGGTGCAGCTTCAGGATGTACATGTAGCCGACCGACACGGGCTCCGGGAACGGCTCGCCGGAGCGACCGTCGAAGAGCTGTGCCTTGCCCGAGGAACCGATCAGACGCTCGCCGTCGCGGTTCGGGAGCGTGGAGTCGAGGAGACCCTCGATCTCGCGCTCGTACGCACCGTCGAACACCGGGGTGGCGACCTTCGTGCCGGGGGCTGCGCTGTGCGCGGCTTCCGGCAGGTTCTCGGCCCACTCCTGGATGCCCTCGACCTGCCAGCCCTGCTTGGCGAGCCACCCGAGGTGGATCTCCAGCACCTGGCCGAAGTTCATGCGTCCGGGGACGCCGAGCGGGTTGAGGACGATGTCGACCGGGGTGCCGTCCGCGAGGAACGGCATGTCCTCGACCGGCAGGATCGTCGAGATGACGCCCTTGTTGCCGTGACGACCGGCGAGCTTGTCGCCCGCGGTGATCTTGCGCTTCTGGGCGATGTAGACGACCACGCGCTGGTTGACGCCCGAGCCGAGCTCGTCGTCGCCGTCCTGCGAGTCGAACACCTTGACGCCGATGATCGTGCCCTCTTCACCGTGGGGCACCTTGAGCGAGGTGTCGCGGACTTCGCGCGACTTCTCGTTGAAGATGGCACGGAGCAGGCGCTCCTCAGCGGACAGCTCGGTCTCGCCCTTCGGCGTGACCTTGCCGACGAGGATGTCGCCGGGGCGGACCTCGGCACCGATGCGGATGATGCCACGCTCGTCGAGGTCGGCCAGGAGGTCCGGGCTGACGTTCGGCAGGTCGCGGGTGATCTCTTCCTTGCCGAGCTTGGTGTCGCGGGCGTCGACCTCGTACTCCTCGATGTGGATCGAAGAGAGCGTGTCGTCCTTCACGAGGTTCTGCGACAGGATCATCGCGTCCTCGTAGTTGTAGCCCTCCCACGGCATGAACGCGACGAGGAGGTTCTTGCCGAGCGCGAGCTCGCCGTTCTCCGTCGCGGGGCCGTCGGCGATGACCTCGCCCTGCTCCACACGCTCACCGGCGCTGACGATCACGCGGTGGTTGTAGCTGGTGCCCTGGTTCGAGCGGTCGAACTTGCGCAGGTAGAAGGTCTGCGTGCCACCTTCGTCGAGCTGCAGGGTCACGGCGTCGGCCGAGACCTCGGAGACGACACCGGCCTTGTCGGCGGTGATGACGTCGCCGGCGTCGATGGCGGTGTAGCCCTCCATGCCGGTGCCGACGAGCGGCGACTCGGAGCGGAGGAGCGGCACGGCCTGGCGCTGCATGTTCGCACCCATGAGGGCGCGGTTCGCATCGTCGTGCTCGAGGAACGGGATGAGCGAGGTCGCGACCGACACCATCTGGCGCGGCGAGACGTCCATGTAGTCGACCTCGTCCTTGCCGACGAGCTCCACCTCGCCGCCCTTCTTGCGGACGAGCACCTTGTCGTCAGCGAAGTGGAACGTGCTCGTCAGCGGGGCGTTGGCCTGCGCGACGACGAACTCGTCCTCTTCCGAGGCGGTCAGGTAGTCGATCGTCTTCGTGACCTCGCCGTTGACGACGCGACGGTACGGGGTCTCGATGAAGCCGAACGAGTTGATCCGACCGAAGGACGCGAGCGAGCCGATCAGGCCGATGTTCGGGCCTTCCGGGGTCTCGATCGGGCACATGCGGCCGTAGTGCGACGGGTGGACGTCACGGACCTCGACGCCGGCACGCTCACGGGACAGACCACCCGGGCCGAGGGCCGACAGGCGACGCTTGTGCGTCAGACCCGCGAGCGGGTTGTTCTGGTCCATGAACTGCGACAGCTGGGACGTCCCGAAGAACTCCTTGATCGCAGCGACGACGGGACGCACGTTGATGAGCGTCTGCGGCGTGATGGCCTCGATGTCCTGCGTGGTCATGCGCTCGCGGACGACGCGCTCCATGCGGGACAGACCGGTGCGGACCTGGTTCTGGATGAGCTCGCCGACCGCACGGATGCGACGGTTGCCGAAGTGGTCGATGTCGTCCACGTCGAGGCGGAGCTGCACTGGCTCACCGTCACGGACGCCGTCCATGGTGGTGCGCTCGGCGTGCAGGGACACCAGGTACTTGATCGTCGCGACGATGTCCTGCACGGTGAGCACCGAGTCGGACAGCGGGGCGTCGATGCCGAGCTTGCGGTCGAGCTTGTAGCGACCGACCTTCGCCAGGTCGTAGCGCTTGGAGTTGAAGTAGAAGTTGTCGAGGAGCGCACGCGCGGCCTCGGCAGCGACCTGCTCGCCCGGGCGCAGCTTGCGGTAGATGTCCTTGAGCGCCTCTTCCTTCGTGAGGACGGCGTCCTTCTCGAGGGTCGACTCCATGGACGCGAAGCCCTGGAACTCCTCCATGATCTCTTCGCTCGTCAGGCCGAGGGCCTTGAGGAAGACGGTCACGGACTGCTTGCGCTTGCGGTCGATGCGCACGCCGACCTGGTCGCGCTTGTCGATCTCGAACTCGAGCCAGGCGCCACGCGACGGGATGATGCGCGCCGAGTAGATGTCCTTGTCGGACGTCTTCTCCTGCGCACGCTCGAAGTACACGCCCGGCGAGCGGACGAGCTGCGAGACGACGACACGCTCGGTGCCGTTGATGATGAACGTGCCGCGCTCGGTCATGAGCGGGAAGTCGCCCATGAAGACCGTCTGCGTCTTGATCTCACCGGTCATGTGGTTCATGAACTCGGCGTTGACGTACAGCGGAGCGGCGTAGGTCTTGCCGCGCTCCTTGCAGTCGTCGATCGAGTACTTCGGGTCCTCGAGCTCCGGGGACGTGAACGAGAGCTGCATGGTCTCGCCGAGGTCCTCGATCGGGGAGATCTCCTCGAAGATCTCCTCGAGGCCGGAGTGCAGCGCGAGGTCGGTACGACCCTGCTCCTGCCCTTCGGCGAGGCGGGCCTTCCATGCGTCGTTGCCGACGAGCCAGTCGAAGCTCTCCGTCTGGAGGGCGAGCAGATCAGGAACCGTGAGGGTGTCCGTGATCTTGGCGAACGAGAGTCGCGAGTGGTTGCGACCGTTCTTGGGGTTGGTGGATGCGTTGGGCGCAGCAGCCAAGGGTGTGACCTCCGGTAGGCCCCGTCGGGCCGACACTGACGAAGCAGTGTGTAGGTGAGTGGATAGATCGCTCGGCGCAACCCGGTGATCAGGACACGAGTACGGTGTGCTCCGGGTCCGGAGCCGCGTGTGGGATGATCGGTGAGCGGGTCCCGCCGCCATATACGGGACCGGCATCACCAGGCGTGTTCAGCGAAGCACCTGCTGAGAGGCGTCTTCGTGGAACTCGGTCGACCGCAATATGACGACACGGATGCCAGGGAGCGCGAACTGTCATCATAGGTGGCTCGGCAGTGCGCTGTCCAGTCCCTGGCTTGACCGAGATCGAGTCCGGCGTGTATAAGCGCCGGACGACCTGTCTCATTCCACGGCGGGAGCCAGAGCGGAGCCCTCGGCGGGAGCCAGAGCGGAGCCCGATCGGGCAGCCCCGACCAGCGCCCGCACCGCGTCCTCGGGCCGGTCGCTCCGCACGAACGTCGTCCGCCCCGACACGTCGGTGATCTCCACGCCGGGCCCCGGCGTCAGCACGAGTGCACGCCGTCGACGACCGATCCGCAGGCCGATGCCGCCGTAGGTGTGCGCATCCGCCTCGGTCACCCGGACCGCCGTGATGCTGCGGCGGGCGATGCGCCGCGGCGGGAGCGGGCGGAAGTGCAGGACGACCGCGTCCTCGGTGACCGTCAGGCCGGCCCGGGCGACGAGCGCCAGGACACCGACGACGACCGCGACGAGGCCCGGGATCAGCAGGGCGGACTCGGGCGCGTCCCCCGGCCAGGCCAGGACGGCCGCGGTGAGCGCGAGCCCGGCCGTCAGGACGACCCCGCCGACGGCGCGCATCCAGACCGGTGCGCCCTGGTGGTCCTCGACGAGCGGACGGGAGGCCCGCCCCGCCCCCGCCTCGCTCCGCACCCGGGCCGGAGCGTGCGTCGGGGTCCAGCCCGGTCGGCTCGGTCGGACGGGGACGGACAGGGTGTCGGCGGTCATGGGGGTGCTCCTTCGGGCGTTGGCGCCCGGACGTCGTGCGGGGTGTGCTGGCCGCGGTGCTGGTGAGGGCGGTGCGGGGCGCAGCGGTGCGGGTGGACGCGGAGCACGTCGTCAGGACCCGCGACGGGCGCGGGGCTCGTCGTCGGGCAGGCGTCCGGGTCGGTCCCGACGGACACGCGGGCGGCTGCCGGTGGCGGGCAGTCGACGACGCGGTCTGAGCGGGTCCGGGACGACGGGCACGACCGGTCGGTGGGGATCCGCGGTCGCGTCGCTCGTCGTCGCGAGGACCCGTCCACGGTACGTCGCGAGGCTTGACGTCTCCTGTCCGTCGATGCAGGAGCATCGACCAGGACCTGAGCCAGCACGGGCGAGGAGCCGCCACCGGGCGCAGGATCGCCGCAGGCGACGGGCAGCGTCAGCGCAGGACGCGGGCGACCGCCTCCGCCCGGCTGCGGACACCGAGCTTCGCGAAGACCTGGTTGACGTACGACTTCACGGTCGGCACGGTGAGGAACAGCTCGGCGGCGATCTCCGGGTTGGTGCGACCCTCGGCGATGCGGGTCAGCACGTCGGCCTCGCGCGGGGTCAGCTCCGGGAACCGCTGCCGCACGTCGGGCGCCCCGGCCGCCGCGCTCGGCTCCACAGCACCAGAACCAGCACCGGCACCCGCACCAGTGCCCGTGGCCCCGGCCCCGGCCCCGGCCCCGGCCGCCAACCGTGCCAGGACCATCGCGCCCACGGTCGCATCGAAGGTGGTCTGCCCCGACGCCACCGCCCGGATCGCGGTGGCGATCTCCGCACGCCCCGCGTCCTTCGTCAGGTAGCCCCGGGCGCCGGCGGCGAGCGCGGTGAGGATCGAGTCGTCGTCCGCGTACGTCGTCAGCACGAGGACCGCGGTCCCCGGGTGCTCGGCGGTGATCCGCCCGGTCGCCGCGGCTCCGTCCAGGACGGGCATCCGCAGGTCCATCAGCACCACGTCCGGGGCGAGCGCCGCGACCATCGCCACCGCGGCCGCGCCGTCCTCGGCTTCGCCCACGACCTGCAGGTCGTCGACGAGCGACAGCACCGTGACGAGACCGTCGCGGACGATCGCCTGGTCGTCGGCGACCAGGACCCGGATCGTCACGAGGTCCGACCGCTCGTGCCGCCGACGGCGGGACGCGCGGCGTCCTGGGCGACCGGCACGTGCATCGCGACGACGAACTCGCCGTCGGACCGCTCGGCCTCGACGGTCGCGTCCCCGCCGAGCTCGGCGAACCGCTCGCGCATCCCGAGCAGACCGTGTCCGTCGGCGGCGACGGGGTTCGCGACGATGACGTCCACGGCGTCGCCGTCCCGGATGACGGACAGGGACACGGGGCGGCCGGGCGCGTGCCTGCGGGCGTTGCTGAGGGCCTCCCGGACGGCGGAGACGACGACCGCGCGGGTGGCCTCGTCGACGTCGGGCAGGTCGAGGTCGCCCTGCACGACGGCGGTGCCGCCGAAGGAGCGGTGTGCGTCGACGAGGGCGGCGATGCCGTCGCCAGCCGGTCGGGAGGCCCGTGGCGACTCCGCCACACCACCCGCGTCCGGTCCGGGGGTACCCGAGGGAGCGGCGTCGCCGGGCTGGTCGTCGCGGAGCGCGCGGACCGCCCGACGCGCCTCGGTGAGTCCGTCGGCGGCGAGGGCCCGGGCGTCGGTCGCGCGCTGCCGGGCGTCCTCGACGCGGCCGGCTTCGAGGAGCGCCTCCACCGCGTCGAGCTGCAGGACCAGGCCGCCGAGCGAGTGCGCGAGCACGTCGTGCACGTCCCGGGCGACCCGCGCCCGGTCGGCGAGCAGACGTGCCCGCTGCTGGTCGCGGTCCGCCTGGCGGGCCTGTTCCTCGAGGACGCGTGCCTGCTCGGCGGCGACCCGGAGCTGTCGGCGGCTGACGCCGATCACGACGCCGAGCGCCAGGCCGAGCGCGGTCCCGAGCACCAGGGCGACCGAGGTGCCGGCGGCCGCGGCGACCGCGGCGACGACCACCACGGCGGCGAGCGCGGCGACGACGGCGACCCAGACGGGCAGGGCCGGCGCGGCCTCGAGGACGACGAGCCCGATGATGACCGGCACGAGCAGGAGCCCGTCGGTGTGGACGACCGCGAGCGACCCGGCGCCGACCATCAGCACGGCGGCGGGCACGGCGATGCGGGGTGGTGCGTACTCGCGGACGGCCCAGGCGGCGAGCGCGACGGCGCCGGTCACCCAGACCCAGACGGGCAGCTCCTGGGCGACGCCGTTCCGGACGAACCAGAAGGCCACGACGACGATGCCGACCGCGTTGAGCCCGATCGACAACCCGGCGCGGGACCGGCCCCGTGCGGAGTCGGTCCCGGCGGCACGCCCCTCGGGGCCGCGGAGGTCGGTCATCCCACCATCATGCCGCGGGCGGCGCGGGCGTCGTTCTGGAGGCGCTGGTCGACGACCAGGGCACGGGCGGCACGGTTGACGGCGAGCATGAGGAGGATGACGCCGGTCGAGGTGAGCAGGTGTGCACCGAGGTGGGCGCCGACGACGTCGAGGCCGACGCGGACGACGATCAGGGCGACCCAGAGGGCGGCACCGATCCAGCCGGTGCGGGACTGCAGGGTGCGTCCCTTCGCGTCGGGCGTGCTGACGGTGCGGAAGCGGGTGCGGCTGCCCATCGCCAGCCCGATGCCGACGGAGAGCAGCGCCTCGATGCCGAGGAAGACGACGTCCTGCGGGTCGATCGTGGCGGTGCTCTGGGCGAGGACCACGATGCCGATGCCCGCCATCACGACCGGGCCGCGCCAGATCCGGGCCGGGTCCAGGAACTGCCAGGTGGACTGCTTCCAGGCGAGGTACCCGACGAGTGCGAGTCCGATGACGACGTTCGTGAGGAGCTGGACGGACATGGGGTGGGCCTCCCGGTCGTGGTCCGGCGGGGTGTTCCCCGCCGGTGGTCCAATCGTCGCCAGGGGACGTCCGCCGGCCCACCACCCAC
>NZ_JASDDD010000059.1:17553-19951 GCF_030407555.1 Curtobacterium sp. APC 4022 | reverse complement strand
GGTGACCGCCCGGTGACCGCGATCGTGGCCGTCGTCGACCGGGTGGTCGGGAGCCTCCCGGTCGTCGGCGGACTGCTCGGCGACGACACGCTCGGCACCGTCACGGCACCCGTCACCGGCACCGTCGACGACGCGCTGGGAACGGTCGGCGACGTCGTCGGCGTCCTGCCCGGCGTCGTGTCCGAGGTCCCCGACGTCGTCGGCGACCTTCCCGGCGTCGGTGGCGGACTCCTGCCGGGAGGCTCCCTCCCCGTCGTCGACGTCCCCTCCGTCCCCGTCGGGGTCACCCCCGGCACCGGCGGATCGGTTGCGCCGATCCTGCCGGGAGTCCTGGAGCCGGCCGCTCCCGCAACGCCCGCCGTCGCCGTGTCGGCCACCGAGGCCGCGCACGCCACGACGACCGCGGCCGCGCCGGGCACGAGCACGAGCACGGGCGCAGCTGACCAGACCACGACCGTGTCGTCCCCGTCCGTCGTCCGCGCGAGCACGTCGGCGGCGGTCGACGGTCCGCTCGCTGCCTGCACGGCATCGACCCCCCTCGCTGCCGCGACCTTCGGCGGCGCGGCCCTCGTCCTCCCGGAGGGTGGCGTGCCCGTGCACGCACCGTTCGAGGGCGCCACCGGCGGCACCGCAGGCGGATCCGCCGCAGGCAGTTCCGGCGGCGCGAACCCGATCGGCACCGTCGGTGCCGACGCACAGACCTCCCCCCTCGCCGCGGGTCACCGCGGCCCGGTCACCGACAAGGCCCTCCCGGCATCGCTCGTCGGCGACCACGACGTCGCCCCCGATTGAGATCGGCGCACCTGCCCGCCACGGCAGGACGCGTCACCGACCGCCTCCGTGCGGTCGACCAACCATCTCGATCAGGAGTGAACGACCATGAACAAGAACGTCACCCGAGGGCTCTTCTTCGCCCTCTGCGTGGGCGGGCTGACGCTCGGTGGAGCCGTCGCGGCGAATGCGGCGACGACCACCGGAGCGGACGGCATCGCCTCCGGGACCCAGATCGCGCCGAACGTCGACGCACCGGTCTCCGTCACCCGCAACGCCTTCGGCATCGTCGGCGACGCGGTCTCGGCCGCCACGAGCCCGGCGGCTGCGCCAGCTCCGGCGGCACCTGCACCCGCGGCACCGGCGCCCGCTCCGGCGGCACCTGCTCCGGCACCGGCTCCGGCGCCCGCCGCGCCGACGACGAGCGGTGCTGACGGCATCGCGTCCGGCACCCAGGTGGTGCCGGAGGTCACGGCTCCCGTGACCGTCAGCGGCAACGCCGTCGGCGTGCTCGGCGACGCGGCTGCTGCGCCGGCACCCGCTCCGGCGGCGCCGGCACCCGCTCCGGCGGCGCCGGCACCCGCTCCGGCGGCGCCGGCTCCGACGACCAGCGGCGCGGACGGCGTCCTCTCCGGCACCCAGGTCGCTGGCGACGTCGACCTCCCGGTGACGGTCGGCGGCAACGCCGTCGCCGTCGCGGGGGAGGCCACCAGCACCGGCTCGAGCACCGCGGCTCCGACCGCCGCTCCGGCCAGTGCCGCTCCGGCGGCGACGCCCGCGTCCACCTCGGGCGCGGACGGCCTGCTGTCCGGCACACAGGTCCTGCCGGACGTCTCGATCCCGGTCACGGTGTCGGGCAACGGCATCGGGGTCCTCGGGAACGGCGCCGCGAGCGCCGGTCCGTCGACCTCCGGCACTCCGGCTGGTTCCGGCTCGACGGGAGGCGCGCCCTCCTCGACGACGTCAGGCTCGGACGGTCTCATCTCCGGCACGCAGCTCCTCGGCACCGTCTCCGTGCCGATCACGGTGACCGGGAACGGCATCGGGGTCCTCGGTGACGGTACGAGCACCGGCGGCTCCAGCACCGGCGGTTCGACCACCGGCACCGGCGCCGGCGCTGGGACCGGCAGCGCGCCGGTCTCGGGCGGGACGACTTCGGGGGAGGACGGTGTCGGTTCCGGCACGCAGGTCGCTCCTGTGGTGTCGGTCCCGGTGACCATCGGTGGGAACGGCATCGGCGTGATCGGTGACGGCACGAGCACCGGCGGTTCGACCACGGGCACGGGCACCGGCACCGCGCCGGTCTCCGGCGGGACGACCTCCGGCGAGGACGGCATCGGCTCCGGGACGCAGGTCATCCCGGTGATCGACATCCCGGTCACGATCGGTGGGAACGGCATCGGCGTGATCGGTGACGGCACCAGCACCGGCGGTTCGACCACCGGCACGGGCACGGGGACCGGCAGCGCGCCGGTCTCCGGCGGGACGACCTCCGGCCAGGGTGGCATCGGCTCCGGGACGCAGGTCATCCCCGTGATCGACATCCCGGTCACGATCGGTGGGAACGGCATCGGCGTGATCGGTGACGGCACCAGCACCGGCGGTTCGACCACCGGCACGGGCACCG